>JBKGYB010000113.1:0-6768 GCA_046546295.1 Opitutales bacterium
CCCTTCGACCAGTTCGACTCCTTCGACAGGCTCAGGGCAGGCAAGCTCACGGCAGGCAGGCTCAGGGCGGGACGCCCTGTCTCCGAAAACGCGGCCGGACGCCGTACAGCGTTCTGTTACGTATCCCTTCGACCAGTTGGCTAATCATCAGCATGTACGATCCCGATAGTGGTTTCGATTTGGATTTTTACCGTAAACCCACCTTAAGTTAGCGCCATGCCCCAAAGCCCCATTCAAATTTCGATGTTCAATGTTCGATGTTCAATGTTCAGTATGCTTTTTATCTCCCTCCCCCGAAACGTGCTGTGAGACTGTCGACGATACATTTTTTCGCCTCTTCGACCGTGTCCACGATATGGAAGAGTTGTTTGTCCTCCGGCGAGATGGTCCCCCATTCGACGAGTGCGTCGAAGTTCAGCACATCATTCCAGAAGTCGCTGCCAAACAACACGACAGGGGGCGGGTCGTCGATTTTTTTGGTCTGTACCAGGGTAAGTGTTTCAAATACTTCGTCGAGGGTTCCGAATCCTCCGGGGAATGCGACGAGTGCCTTGGCGGGAAGCACGAACCAGTATTTCCGGACAAAGAAGTAGTGGAATTCAAATTGAAGGTCGTCGGGGACGTGGTCGTTGACGCCCTGTTCGAAAGGAAGGCTGATGCCCAGGCCTATGGATTTGCCGTTGACTTCGCGGGCGCCCTGGTTGGCGGCTTCCATGATGCCGGGCCCTCCGCCGGAGCAAATGAGGAAGCGCTTCGGATCCCCTTCCGGCAGTTGCAGCGACCAACGCGTGAGTTCCGCTGACAGCGTCTTTGCCGCATCGTAATAGGGCGCCGTCCGTATGCCGCATTCCGCCTTGTTGAGGGCGCGCTTCTCTGCAGGTGAGGGATTTTCGGGATCGGCGAGGCCGGCCCGCACCTCATCCATGTACGCTTTTGCCTCAGCCGCCGGGCGAATGCGCGCGGATCCGAACAGGACAATGGTGTTTTCGACCCCTTCTTTCCGCAGACGCAGGCCCGGTTCGGTCATTTCGCAAAGAATCCGGATATTGCGCGCTTCTTCGCTGTTGAGGAAGTCGAGGTTTTTATAGGCCTTGATCGGCCATTCTTCAGTGGATCGTTCGTGTGGCGGGTACATGGTGTATGGATTGTGGATGCGCAGACCGGAAGACTCCTGTAAGAGTAGGCGGAAGCAATAATTCAGTACTCGGAACAAATAATGAGGGAATTACGGAGGTCGAGGCCTGATTCCTGATTCCTGTCTCCTGAACCCTGTCTCCTGTCTCCTGTCTCCTGAACCCTGATTTATGGCTGACAACATTTTCCCGTTTTTGTTTTAGGGTTGCGAGACACCGGTTGTCGGATTCTGTTCTTGGGTTTTCCCTCATTTATTCATTCGCTCTTCTTCAATCCTACCTATGTATCTCAAGGAAATTGCCATCAATGGCTTTAAAAGTTTCGCGGAACGCACGCGCCTGGACCTCCAGCACGGGGTCACTGCCATTGTCGGGCCCAATGGCTGCGGCAAGAGCAATATAGTCGATGCCGTTCGATGGGTCCTGGGCGAGCAGAGCGCCAAGGCCCTGCGCGGCGCTTCCATGCAGGATGTCATTTTCGAGGGCACGGACAAGCGCAAGCCGCTTCCGGTCTGTGAGGTGGCGCTTACGTTTTCCGGCTGCGAAGCGGAACTCGGTACGGCGTTTAATGAAGTCGCGATTTCCCGGCGTGTCACCCGTGACGGCGGCAGCGATTACTACATCAACGGCAAAGTGTCCCGATTGAAAGATATACAGCGCCTGTTCGCCAATACCGGTGTGGGCCGGGTCTCGTATTCCTTCATGTTGCAGGGGCAGATCGACCAGGTTCTGTCCACCAATCCGGCCGAACGGCGCATCATTTTTGAAGAGGCAGCGGGTATCACGTTGTACAAGGCTCAGCGCAAGGAAGCGCTGAACAAGCTCACCCAGGTGGATGCCAACCTTGCCCGGGTGACCGATGTAATCGAGGAGGTCAGCCGCCAGATCGGTTCCCTCAAGCGCCAGGCCAGCAAGGCCCTGCGCTACCAGCGCATGCAGCACCGGCTCACGCATCTCGACCTGGCGTTTTCCGCCCATCGCCATACGGGCTTGACCGCCTCAATTGACAAGCTGGTGGCGGAGAGCGAGGGGTATCGGGAAAAAGTAAACACCCGCAGCGCGTCACTGGAAGGTGACGAAAAGAAGCTCGCCGACAAGAAAGAGGAGCGCAAGCAGTTGTCCGAGAAGATTCAGGAACTTCAGCAGCGCGTCTACAACCTGCGTTCGGAGAAAGAAAACGCCGAGAACCAGTCTGAGTTTTCGGAGATTCGTTCAAAGGATCTGCAAACCCGGATAGATGCCTGCAAGAAGGAGATTTCGGACCTTGAAACTGAACAGAAGCAGCTTGCGGAACGGGCCCGGAACGAATCGGAGAACAAACAGTTGCAGCTCAATATTGTGGATGACTCCGACCGTATTTTCCGGGAGCGCAACGATGAAGTCGTAAAAGCGCAGGAAGCCCTGGCCGAAAAGGAGGGGCAGTTGCAGGAACGTCGTCAGGCGGTGCTGCACGCGGAAAACCGCATCAACCGGGCGCGGTCCCGCTGCACCACGCTGGAGGTCGAGCTGAAGTCCTACCAGGTCAAGCACGCCTCCCTCAAGGAAACCCGCGACACTTTAAATCAAAGTTCGGAAACACTGGAGCAGGAACTGGCCGATGCGCGGAAATTGCTCGCACATAGACGGGAAGAGCACGAGACGGCTGAGGCGGAGCTGCAGAAGGAACGGGAGCATTCCAATTCGCTCCTTCAGGAATTTCGCGCGCTGCAGGAACGCATCCAGGAACAGGATCGAAACCTTGCGCGCAAGAGCGCCCACCTGAACGTCCTGGAAAACCTGCAGGCCAAGTTCGAGGGCTTCGGGGAAGGGGCGAAAGCCATTCTCGGCGACGAACTGGGCGACCTTGTTGCAAAGGAAGACGTGGCGATCCTCTCGCGCGAACTGGACATTCCTTCGTCTTACACTGCCGCCCTTGAAGTCATTCTGGGGCCGGCAGCGGAGGCCCTGTATGTGGGAGACCCGGAAAAAGCGGTCGGCATAAGCGGCCAGCTTCAATCCCGCAAATTGGGGCGCGCCTGTTTGCAGGTGGGGCTTGGCGTTGCGACGGAGGCGGAGCAGGGCGAACCACCCGAATGGATGGTTCCGGCTGCTTCCGTGCTCAAGGTGCAAAACGAAAATCTGCTCGCGCCCGTGGAGCGGCTGTTGGGCGGGTGTTACATCGTTGAGGATCTGGGCGCCTTCATGCGTTTTTGGGAAAATCGACCCGATTTCCGGTTCAGGCTGGTTGCGACAAGGGAGGGGGAAGCCGTGGACAGCCGCGGCCTTCTTTTCGGGGGCAGTACATCCGGGGAGCAGGCGGATTCTGTGCTCGAGCGCGAAACGGAAATACGCTCGCTCCGTCATGCTGCGGGGGAGCAGCGCAAGGATTTGGACAAGTTGCGCCGGGAAGCGCAGGAACTGGAGGAAAAACGGAATGTCGCCGAGAGCTCCGTGGAAAACCGACGCAAGCGTCTGAGCGAACTCGCAAGCGAGATTTCGGCGCTTGTCGAGCAGGAACGCGGGCAACAACAGAAAATCGAGGAGAACAAGCGGAACCTGCGCAAGGCGGAGGAGGAGCTGGAGCAGCTTGACGAAAAGCATGGACACGCGGTCAGCGAGCTTGAAGAAGCCAGGCGGGAATTGAAAAACGCGGAACAGGCGCTGGAACAAGAACGCTCGAAAGAGAGCGGTCTCGAAGAAGAAATCGCCCGTGCCCGTGAATTGCGCGACGAGAAACGCGAGGCGCTTGCCGATGTCCGGTTGGAACTTGCGGAGAAAAAACAGCGGCTCGAGTCAGTAGACCGGGCGCTGGGCGAAGTGGAACGTGAAACCGGCAATATCAAGGAACGCATTCGCAGCCGGAACCAGGAAATAGACACGTTGAACGAGCAGATCAAGGAGTTGCGGCAGTCCGGCGAAGAGCAGAGCAAGAAGAGCAAGGAGCTGGAAAAAACACTTCAGGTGGCCGCCGGCGAATTGGAAAAAGACGGGGCTCGACTGAAGGAAATGGACAAAGAGATCATGGAGCTCGACAACGGCTTGACCGAAAGACGGAAGGAGAACCATACATTCGAGCGGAATTTGAACAAACTGGAAGTCCGGCTGGCCGAGGAGCGTTCTCAACTCAACTTTATTGAGGAGAACGCCAGGGGCGAGTATCAGGTTGATTTGGGCGAAGTGGACTGGAAGTCCGAATTGTGGACCGCGAATATCGCTTTCGAAAAACGGGTGAATTTTGACGATTTGGACGACCCCGACAAAATAACGGCGCAACCGAAAGAGGACCCGCGCGAGCCGACGGAAGAAGAGCTGGCTGAAATGGACGACATGGACTGGTCGGCCGTGGAACAGGAAATTTCCGAGTTGAAGGGACGGATCTCAAACATGGGCCCGGTCAACCTTGATGCGATCAGCGAATACGCGGATTTGAAGGAGCGGCACGATTTTCTGAAGAAACAGAGCGAGGACCTCTGGAATTCAAAGAACGCGCTGGTCCAGACAATCGACGAAATCAACGAGACCTCGCAGACCTTGTTCCGCGACACCTTTGAGCAAGTGCGCAAGAACTTCGCCTACACCTATGAAAAAATGTCCGGGGGCGGGGAGTCCGACCTGAAACTGGTGGATGCCGACGACCCCCTGGAATCGGGGGTCGAAATTACCGCACGCCCCCCCGGCACGCGTTTGAAGAGCGTCACGCTTTTATCCGGCGGTCAGCGGACGATGGCCGCGGTAGCCCTGCTTTTTGCGATTTATCTCGTCAAGCCCAGCCCGATTTGCGTGCTCGACGAAATCGATGCCGCCCTGGACGACGCCAATATCGGTCGCTTCTGCGAAATGTTGCGCGGGTTCACCGAAAAGTCGCAATTCCTGATCGTGACGCACAACAAGCGGACGATTTCAAATGCCGACACGGTGTTCGGAGTGACGATGCCGGAGGGCGGCGTTTCCACGCTGGTTTCCATGCGCTTCGACAAAGACGGGGGCAATCCGGCCCTCGCCGGCGCCGCCGGCGCCGCTGGCTGAAAGCGCGGCTGAGGGCTTAAAAGCCTTGTTAGGAGAACGGGCTTGGTTCGATAGATCACCGGTGAATACGTCTTCTCAGCAAGTTTCGATCGAGGCGCGATTGGCGGAGCGCGACCGACCTGCGGGGGCGCCGGTCATGTACCAGCGCTGGGAGGATCTTCTGTTTTTGAATTGGCCCGTCGACCCGGCAAGCATTGCGCATATGTTACCATCCGGTTTATATGTGGACACCTTTCAGGGAAATGCCTGGGTGGGTGTCGTGCCTTTCTCCATGAGCCCTACCCGCTGCAGCATGCTCGTGCAGACTCTTATTCCAAGCGCCTCTTTATGTTGAATAGGTTGAGTCCGCCTGCGGGCAACCCGGTGTCGGTGTTGGCATCGCCGGGTGTGGATGTATGCATCCACCCGATGACACGAATCCGCTGATCGTGTTCGTCCGCATCGTCGTCCGGAAATCGGTTTTGGTTGCGGCGGTGGGCTTTAAACTCTGACATATTTTTCACGCATGTATCGGCTTGCGGGGTTGTAGAATAAAAAATTTCTGTCTAGCCTCGCACATTGCTACAGGCAGTTCACCCCTGTACCCGTTAAAACTTAAACCTGATTAAAGAATATTATGGCATCAAAATTAGCAGTACAGATGTTCACCTTGCGTGAGCACACAAAAACCGCGAAAGATTTGGCAACCAGCCTGAAGCGTGTCGCTGACATGGGGTATCCCGCCGTGCAAATGTCCGCGATCGGCGCCATGAACGGGGATAATCCGGAAGTCGACGCCGCCACTGCGCGCAAGATGCTCGACGACAATGGGCTGAAGTGCATCGCCACGCACCGCCCCTGGCCGCGCCTGGTCGACCATGTTGATGAGGAGATTGAGTTCCACAAAACACTGGGCTGCGACTATGTTGCAATCGGCGGCGCCCCCTGTGAAAATAGCTATGAGGGCTATCGCAAATGGCTCGAAGAGACCAGGCCGGTGATTGAAAACCTGAAAAACGCGGGCATCCGTTTCGGGCACCACAATCACAGTCATGAATTCTTCCGCCCTGAGCGCTATGGTAAAACCTTTGAGGATATTGTCATCGATGAAGGCGGCGCGGACCTTTATCTCGAACTCGACCTTTACTGGGTGGAACATGCCGGGTTGAATTGCGTCCGTATCCTGGAGCGCGGCAAAGGGCGCGTTCCGGTCATTCACCTCAAGGACAAGGAAGTGATTCAAGGGAAAAACGAAACCCGCATGGCGCCCATCGGGGAAGGCAATATGGATTGGGACGATATCATTCCGGCTTGCGAAGCTGCCGGCGTCGACTGGTATGCCGTTGAGCAGGACCAGTGCTACCGCGACGCATTTGACTGCCTGCAGAGCAGTTACGATTTCCTCAGCTCGAAAGGGCTCTGATTCTTTTGGCGCTGCCGTAACGGGTGGAGTAGGGGGGAGGTTCAAACCCTACGATCACGCGGCGATATGGTTTCGTTATGGTGGTCAATGGCGACACCATCCATGGGCATAGCGTTGCGTGTATGCAATGAGTTACTTAGGGCGGGCTGCAAGCTGCCCCCTCCGAAGCCGCTTCCAGCCCGTAGGGCCTACAGAGGCCGGAGGGTAGCCCTACGGGGCGGAGGCCGG
>JBKGYB010000114.1:0-6700 GCA_046546295.1 Opitutales bacterium
CGAATGCCGCACAGCGCTCTGTTACGGAGCCCTTCGACCAGCTCAGGACCTAGGCTCAGGGCGTCCCGCCCTTGAGCGGTGAGTACGCTACTTCGGGAGGCAAATGCTTTGCCCTTCAACTTTCCACACGGTGGCGGATCAGGATTTCCGAGGCTTTTACGGCATGGCGGAGGAAAACGCTTGCATGACAATTGGTTATAGCGCATAGTGTGGTGTTGGCGTGGAGTGGAGCCGTTCAGTTCCCGGTTGAAACCGTAGTTTATGCGTTGTCCCAAATGTACATCACTTGAAACCAAGGTCCTTGATACCCGGACGGGGAAAAACGAAACCTCGATCCGGCGGCGACGTGAGTGTCTGGATTGCGGCTACCGTTTTACGACGATAGAGGGCGTCCTCCAGGCGGACCTCCAAGTGGTCAAGCGGGATGGCCGGCGCGAGGATTTTGATCGGGGGAAGATGCTCGGGGGCCTGAAAAAAGCCGTGGAAAAACGCCCGATCGATGCCATGCAGATCGAAATGCTTGTTGCCGATGTGCTGGCTTCCCTGGAGAAAGAGTTTGACCATGAAATCCCATCGCGCGTGGTGGGGGAGCAGATTATGCTGCGCTTGAAGCATCTTGATCAGATCGCCTATGTTCGTTATGCATCCGTGTACAAGGACTTCCGTGACTTGAACGAGCTGGCGGAAGAAATCCGGGAATTGAAGGAAACTACCGAAGATGGCCAAGTTTGATCGTATTGCCCAGTTGAGCGCTTTGAACGGGGTGTTGGTGGCGACGGGGGTCGCGGAGGCCGAACGGGCCGCGCATGCTCGGCGTGCCTTGGAGTATTTTCGCAGCGAGGCGGATATTGCGGAGCTGAGTTCGGTGTCGGTTCAGGAGGGAGCCGAGCGCTTGATCCGGATACATGGGGGGACGTCTGGTGACAACGGGGTAGCTGTCGAGCACTGGCATGTGCCGGACAAGGAGTTGTGTACGCCGCTTTGGGTGCGGCATGCGGTCATTGGGGCGATGAAGAAACTTGCGGGCCGGGAGAGAGGGGTCTTGTTGGTGACGGGCGCCCGGGAGGCGATTTGCCCGTTTGGACGGAAGTGGACCAAGGCGCGGGCGGCCGAGTACGGACGTTTCCGGCAGTGGGTTGAAGAACTGGCACAGGCTTGGGGGAGCAGTAATTCACGGTTGCAAGTCGTGGTGCTTTGAAACATGCTGCCCGTATGAAAACCTTGTTTGAACGCATCATCGACCGGGAAGTTCCGGCCACGATCGAACACGAAGACGACCAGTGCATTGTGATCCGCGACATTGATCCGCAAGCTCCCACACATTTACTGGTGGTCCCGAAAAAGGTGATCCCACGCTTGGCTGAAGCGGGGGAGGAAGACCGCGAGCTGCTTGGACATCTGCTGCTGACAGCCGCTTCGATGGCTCGTTCGTTGGGGCTGGGCTCCGGTTATCGAACGGTTGTCAACAGTGGCAAAGACGGCGGCGAGAGCGTGCCGCATATGCACGTCCATGTGCTTGGCGGACGTCCCATGGAGTGGCCGCCGGGTTAAAAAACTCCGCCGCTCTCCCGCCCCCGTTCAATGGGCGTGGCCGAGCTCGTAGTTTTGAGCGACCATACGCGTGAGGGCGACCCACTCCTTCCAGCTTGTACGGACCGAAGCGCGGAGTCGCTTGACCTCCTCGCGCAGCTCTTTGCGCTGGGAGGAGCCGGCTTCCTTGAGCTCGCGCAGCTTTTGCATCAGGGCGGAGGCATTTTCTTCAAAGCGCGCGGACAAGTTTTCGAGCCGTGTTTTCAGATCGGCGGCAAAGTCGTCCCGCTCTTCTTTCAAGTGGGCGAGGATAAGTTTTTTGTCGTTGCGCACCAATGCCTTCCGCACCGTCAGGTCGTTGACCACTCTAAGGTTTTGCGCTAGCCCCAAGTGAGAAGCCGTCCAGATGACCCATTTTGTCGGGTCAAAATGATACCAGCGCACCCCGTTCCGGTAGTCCGCGGCGAAGGCATGGTGGTAGTTGTGATAGCCTTCTCCAAACGTGATGAGTGCGAGCAGCGCGTTGTCGACCGCGCTCAATTCTCGTGCGTAGGTCTTGGATCCGATCGTGTGGCACAGGGAATTGATGCACCATGTGCTGTGCTGAATCATCGCGACCCGGACGAGGAAGCCCATGTAAAACGAGGCGAGCGGGCCTACGAGCGCCCAGCCGATGCCAAAGACCGCAAGGTTGACGCCGATAGTGAGCGGCAGGTAGTAGCGGTGCTGAAACTGAACCCGCGGATTTTGCGCGAGGTCCGAGACGAGGGATTCGTCGTAGTCGCGGCGGTAGGAGAAAAGCCACAGGAGGTGCGCATACCAGAACCCCTTGTTGATCGAATAGGGATCCCGCTCCGTGTCGACGTGGTTGTGGTGCAGGCGGTGGTCATGCGACCACAAGAGGGCGGACATTTCCCATGCAAGGGTCGATCCGATCAGGACGCACCATTCGAAGAAAGGGTTCGCTTTGTAGGCGCGGTGCGCGTAAAGTCGATGGTAGCCCGTTGTGATGGAGAGGCCGCCGATCAAATACGTCGCCACAAAGAGCAAGACTGACCCCCACGAAAAGACCGAAATAAATGCGGGCAGAAGCGCGAGAATAAGAAGGTGGTAGATCAGGACGAATAGAAGCGTGTCCCAGTTTTTGATTTTCATTGCTTTGTCGGCGGGGCGTAGAGCCCCTTTGGTTTGAAGACCCTTCCGCTTGCTTCCGGAGCGGAGAGAGCGGAGAGTGTTTTGGTTTTGCGGATGCGAATAAGTCGCCTACTGGATATTTTCGGCTGTTTCGCTGCGGCAATGAGGATCCGAAAGGCCGTTTTGTCAATGCGAGTCGAGCTGTTTTTACCGGGGAACCCGTGTTATTTGAAAAAGAGGGGCTGTAAGTTGCGCTGATAGCGACCAGTACTTTATAAAATAAAATCCAGCGAAATACCAGTGGGATTGTTTGCGCCGATTTCGCGGGATGAACACGAGGCAACTTGTCACATCCGGTAAATGTCGTTGATAAACAGTCGCTTAAAAGCAAACAGGAGGCGTTTGCGCAAGGGAGCGCTCACGAAGTCCATTTCAAAGCACCCCATTTCCTTTGGGAAGGCCGCGCCCTTTTATGCGGTTGACAGCTCAGGAGGCATTGTCCTTGGATAAAAGCTTGCTATGGCTTGGTTCATTGTCCACTCCTAGTGAAGCGCGGGAAAGCGCCGGCATTTACGGCGCCAAAACCTGAAAACTGAAAACCAAACAGAAAATAAACACATGAGTACAAAAATAGGAATTAACGGATTTGGGCGCATCGGACGCTTGGTCTTCCGCTCCCTTGTTGAAAAAGGCCTGCTGGGCAAAGAAGTTGAGGTGGTTGCCATCAACGACCTTGTGCCGGCGGAAAATCTCGCCTACTTGTTGAAGTATGATACGATTCAGGGGCGTTTTAAGGGCTCTGTCGAAGCCAAAGGAGATGACAGCCTCGTAGTCAACGGCCATGAGATCAAGACTCTGGCCGTTCGGGAAGGTCCGTCCGCGCTGCCATGGAAGGAACTCGGCGTCGATATCGTGATCGAGGCAACCGGGCTTTTTGTCCAGGGAGAGCAGGCCAAAGGCCACATTGACGCGGGTGCGAAAAAGGTTATTATTACGGCTCCCGGCAAGGGCGAGGGCGTGAAGACGGTCGTGCTTGGCGTGAACGACGGTGAATTGACCAAGGATGAGAACATCATATCCAACGCCTCTTGCACGACAAACTGTCTGGCTCCGATCACCAAAGTGGTGCTCGACAACTTTGGCATTGCCGAGGGCTTGATGACCACGGTGCACAGCTACACCGCGACCCAGAAGGTCGTGGACGGGCCGTCGCCGAAGGACATGAAGGGTGGCCGCACGGCCGCGCTCAACATCATTCCGGCTACAACCGGCGCGGCCAAGGCGGTCGGTCTTGTGCTTCCGGAAGTGCAGGGCAAACTGACCGGCATGGCTTTCCGGGTGCCGACGCCTACGGTGTCTGTTGTCGACCTTACGGTAAAAACCGAAAAGAAGACTTCTTATGAGGAAATCTGCCAAAAGATGCGTGAGGCCTCCGAAGGTTCGCTCAAAGGCATCCTTGGATACACGGAAGACCAGGTGGTTTCTTCGGATTTCATTCACGACGAATTAAGCTCGATCTTTGATGCGGGCAGCGGGATCGGGTTAAACGACGGATTCTTCAAGCTGGTCGCCTGGTATGACAACGAATGGGGGTATTCGACCCGCGTTGTCGAGCTGACCCAAAAAGTGGCGAAACTGCTCTAAAAAAGATCGGAGCAATCCGTTTCGCTTTTTTTCAAACAGCCGCTGCGGCAGATACCCGATAACGGATCGTCTGGCTGCGGCGGCTTTTTTTTCTTCCCATTTCTTCGGTTTTGGATTTGCCTGTGCCCGGGCTTTCCCGGCGGACGGTTCTTGCCAAAGCCTGTTTTGTATAATACCCAAACCATCCTTTTATCATGCCAAACACAAAATCCATCAAAGATGTCAATTTGTCCGGCAAACGCGTCCTTGTGCGCGTGGACTTCAATGTGCCGTTGAAAAACGGCGGTATTTCGGACGATTCCCGGATCAAAGCCGCCCTGCCGACCATCCGGCGCCTGGTTGAACAAGGCGCGAGGGTGATCCTTGCAAGCCATTTGGGGCGACCCAAGGGCGAGAAAGATCCGTCCGCCACACTGGCGCCCGTTGCGAAGGATCTCGCCGCCAAGCTCCAGCAGCCTGTTCGCTTTGTCGAGGACTGCATCGGGCCTGCCGCCGAGGAAGCGGTGTCCGCGATGGCCGACGGCGATGTCGTGCTACTTGAAAACCTCCGTTTCCACAAGGGTGAAACAAAGAACGACCCGGAATTTGCCAAGGCTTTGGCGCAATTGGCGGAGGCCTATGTCAACGACGCGTTCGGCACCGCGCACCGCGCCCATGCCTCCACTGAGGGGGTGACCAAGCACCTGTCGCCCTGTGTCTGCGGCTTCCTGATCGAGAAGGAGCTGGCATATCTCGGCGACAAGACGCGCGAGCCCGAGCGCCCCTTTACGGTCATTCTTGGAGGCGCCAAGGTGTCCGACAAGATCGGCGTGATTGATGTATTGTTGGACAAGGCGGACACCATTATCATCGGGGGCGCCATGGCCTATACCTTCGCGCTTGCCGAAGGGCGCGCGGTTGGTTCCAGCATGAGCGAGCCCGATCATGTGGAGACAGCGAAAGCGGCCCTGCAAAAGGCTCAGGCCAAAGGCGTCCGTTTCCTCTTGCCGGAGGACAACCTGGCGGTGAAAGACCTCGACTTCGACGCCGGAACGGTGGGCGAAAGCCGTATTTTTGAAGGTTCGATCGAAGAGGGCTGGGAAGGCGTCGATATCGGGCCGAAGAGCGTGGAACGCTTCAAGGCGGAGATCGAAAAATCCAAAACCGTCCTTTGGAACGGACCGATGGGCATCTTCGAAATTGACGCCTGCAACAAAGGCACATTCGCGATCGCAAAAACGGTTGCCGAATGCGGCGCCACCACTATTATCGGGGGCGGCGATTCCGTGAAAGCCGTCAACATGGCCGGTTACGACGAACAAGTGACCTTCATGAGCACCGGCGGCGGAGCGTCACTCGAATTTCTCGAAGGCAAGGAGTTGCCCGGGGTCGAGGCCCTTGACAGGATTAACTGATGCGGCCCTACGAGCCGTTCAACAAACGAAGCAACGAAGCAACGAAGTAAAAAATCATGAGTCAACCAACACGTAAATTCCTCATCGCAGGCAACTGGAAGATGAATCTCAACGCCTCCGAAGGCGCCGAACTCGCCCGTGATATTAACGGCCGTGTCGGACAACAGCCGGAAGTCATCGTTTGTCTTTGCCCGGCCTTTACCGCCCTCGAATCCGTGGCTCAAGCCATCAGTGATTCCAATATAGCACTGGGGGCACAAAATATGTACCATGAAGCTTCGGGCGCTTACACCGGGGAAGTGAGCGCCGAAATGCTGCGCCACCTCTATTGCTCGTATGTGATACTCGGTCACAGTGAACGCAGGCAATATTTCGGGGAAACCGACGCGAGCGTGAACAAAAAGACCAGGGCCGCGCTTGATGCGAACCTGAAGCCGATCGTATGTGTGGGCGAGACCCTGGAAGAGCGTGAAGCGAACAAAACAAGCGAAGTCATTCGCCGGCAGGTGGAAGGCGCCTTGGAGGGCGTGAAAAAGCAGCAAGCCGACAATCTGGTGATTGCCTACGAGCCCGTCTGGGCGATCGGCACCGGCAAGACGGCCACCCCCGAAATGGCCGAAGAAGTCCATGCGGATATTCGCTGCCAACTGGCCGGTGCATTCGGCGAAGCGGGAGCCAATCGCATACGCATCCTTTACGGCGGATCCATGAAGCCGGAAAACGCCGACGACCTCCTCGCCAGGCCGAATATCGACGGTGGATTGATCGGCGGCGCCTCCCTGAAGGCCAATGCTTTTTGCGGGATTGTCGAAAGCGCCGTCCGCCTGACACAATAGATCCGGATGGCGGGAGGCGGCTTTTATCGATAGGGGGCAGGGCGTCTCGCCCTGAGCCTGTCGAAGGGAGGCGTTTGGACTTTCGGTGGATGCGGGCTTCGCTGATACAAGGGCGGGACGCCCTTGCCTAGGTCCTGAGCTGGTCGAAGGGCTCCGTAACAG
>JBKGYB010000115.1:0-6646 GCA_046546295.1 Opitutales bacterium
GGTTGTGCTAATCTTTTTAGGATAATGTAATTCCTGGCAAAATAATCCGTGATTTTCGAAGATAGAAGCTCCTAGGGAGCTGCCTCCGATTCTTTGTCTTTTTTTACTACCTCGGTCTTCCGCTTTTCGCTTGCTAGGCGCAGGAAATGTTCTTGGGCGGCAAAGGGTGGTTCGTTGCGGCGGGTGCGGCTGAGGTATTGGTATGCGCCGTTGGAGCGCAGTACGACGGCATATTTGGTGTCTTTCAGATAGGTGTTCAGTATCTCAAGCGCGCGTTCCCGAATTTCCGGAGACTCGAGGGGAAAGACCGCTTCCACGCGACGGAAGAAATTGCGGGGCATCCAGTCCGAGCTGCCCGCAAGAATATGCGGTTTGCTGCCGTTGCTGTTTTCGAAGTAAAATATCCGGCTGTGTTCGAGGTAGCGGGCGAGGATGCTGCGGACGCGTATGTTTTCGCTGACACCTTTGATGTTGGGGACGAGGTTGCAGATGCCGCGAATGATGAGGTCAATTTTCACGCCCGCCTGAGAGGCGCGGTACAAATTGTCGATCGATTCCCTGTCGACCAGGCTGTTGGCTTTGACCATGATGCGCGCCGGTTTTCCGGCCTTGGCGTTTTTCGTCTCCTGCCGGATGTATTTTTGCAGGGTGGAGTGGAGGTTGAAGGGGGCGACGAGGAGTTTGTTGAAATCCGGCGTTCGGGAGAAACCGGTTAGTGTATTGAAAAGACCAGCGACTTCGTCGGCAATGTCGCGTCGCGAGGTGAAAAGGCTGAGGTCGGTGTACAAGCGGGCGGTCTTTGGGTTGTAGTTGCCCGTGCCGAGATGGACGTAGCGTTTCAGGCTGTCGCCTTCCCGCCGTACGATCATGCAGGCTTTGCAGTGGGTCTTGAGCCCGACGAGGCCGTAGACGACATGCACGCCCACATCCTCCAGCTTGCGGGCCCACTGGATATTGTTGGCTTCGTCAAAACGCGCTTTGATCTCGACGAGCGCCGTCACTTGTTTCCCCTGGCGGGAAGCTTCCATGAGGGCTTCGATGACGGCGGAGTCGCCGGATGTGCGATAGAGGGTCTGCTTGATCGCAAAGACCTGGGGGTCGTGAGCCGCCCGGTTCAGGAAGTCGATGAAGGGCTGAAAACTGTCGAAGGGGTGGTGAAGCAGGAAGTCGCGCTTCGATATTTGCTCAAAGATACGCTCGGGTGTTTCAAATTCCGGGGGAAGGTGGGGAATGTGGGGTGGGAATTTGAGCTCGGGCCGGTCAATCAATTCATAGGCGCTCATCAGGCGCAGGAGGTTGATCGGACCGTTGATCGTATAGACGTTTTCCGGTTGAAGGTTGATGGCCTCAAGGAGTTCTTCCAGAAGCGCGGGGTCAGCGCCTTTTGCAATTTCCAGACGGACGGCGGCTCCCTTTTGCATGTTCATCAGTTCCTCTTCAACTTGGCGGAGGAGGTTGTCGACTTCTTCCTCGTCTATGTAGAGATCGCTGTTGCGCGTAATACGGAAAGGGGCGGCGGAAGGGACCTTGTAGCCGGGAAAGAGCTCCTTGACATGGCGCTGAATGATGTCGCTTAGAAAGATATAGACATCGGGGTTGCCCTGGCGCGGGGCGCCGATATGCACGATCCTCGGGAGGATGCGGGGAACCGGGATGATGGCCATCAGGCGTTCGATCCTGCGGTTCTTGGGATCATCGATCGCGGTGAGAATATAGAGCGCTTTGTTGGTGAGTTGCGGGAAGGGGTGAGCGGGGTCAATGGCGAGGGGGGTGAGAACGGGCAAGACCTGCTCTTCAAAGTATTGCCGCGCCCACTTGCGTTCATTGCGCGTGAGGTCGTCGTATTCGCAAAAAAGGACACCGGAATCCTTGAGTGTTGGGACAATCTGTTTTTCCCAGCATTCGTATTGGTCGGCGACGAGGCGCTTGGAAATATTTTGTATGCGGCGCAGTTGTTCTTTCGGACCCAGTCCGTCGGGCCCCCGTTCGACGATCCCGGATTTCACCTGTTGCATCAGTCCGGCCACGCGGATCTCGAAAAATTCGTCCAGGTTTGAACTGACGAACGCAAGGAATTTCATCCGTTCGAGGACCGGATATTCGTCCGATTGCGCCTGTTTCAGAACCCTCCGGTTAAAGGCGAGCCAGCTCAGTTCACGGTTAAAATAGGGGTAGCGTTGCTTGTTGTTGGGTTGGTTGGACACGCTCGTTCTTCAGGGGGATAGGGTAAAAGGCGGAATCGCTGGTTGCGGGAGGAACATTGAAAATGAACATCGAACATTGAAATTTGGAATGACCGAAGATACAGGCTCCAGTATGCTAGGTTAATGCCATGGACTGGAATAGTACCACTCAATGTATTCCATCGCAATCGAAATCGCATGCGTTCTTTTGCAAGCGGCTAATCTTCGGATCGCTTGCACCCGCAAACGCCCCTTTCTCATGTTTTCCCGGCGGGGGCTGGCTGGATACCGCTTAAAAAGGACCGCTGAGCGGAGCAAAGCACTTACGGAGATCCGCCAGCCCCTTCGACAGGACCGGGGCCGGAAGCGGGATCATTGCCGTTGGCTGAGCTTTTCCAGCAGGCGGTAGTTGCGTTGCACCATGCCGGATGGATCCTCGAGCTGGCCGGCTGCGGCCCGTGCGTTGTCGAGGAGCTGCTCGCTGATCAGGCCCGCGAGCTCGTCGTCGGATTCGCGCAGGGCGGCAAGGTTTTTAACCAGCGGGTGGCGCGGGTTGATCTGAAGTTTTACCGGCGGTTCCCCGGGGGCCTCGCTGCCTTTTTGCTGCATCGCTTTCATCATTTTCCGCATCCGCGCGGTCATCATTTTGTCCGCGTTAACGATCATCGCGGGGCTTTTAACAAGGCGTTCGCCTATGGAGACTTCGCTGACCGATCCGTCGAGTTTTTCCCGGATGAATTCGCAGAGTTTTTCGCTGCTTTCACTGTCCAGGGGCTCTTCCGTTTTTGTTTCCGGCTCTTCCGGCGCGATTGCGTTGAGGTCGATCTCGTCGGAATCGGCGGACACGAAGTTTTTCTCCTCGAACGAACGCGCGTGATTCATGACGAATTCGTCGATCGGCTCGTAGAGGTAAAGGACTTCGATTTTGCGCGCGCGGAAGGCTTCGAGGTAGGGCCCGGATTCGATGGCTTCCCGGCTGGCCCCGGAAAGGTAATAGATTTCGTTCTGTCCCTCGGGCGCCCGCGACAGGTAATCGCTCAAGCCGGTGGTTTGGCCCGGCTCGGTGTAGGAGGATTCGAAGCGGAGCAGTTTGAGCAACTGCTCGCGGTGCGTGTAGTCCGTGGTTACACCTTCCTTGAGGAAAAGGCCGAAGGCTTTCCAGAATTCGTCGTAGGTCTCGGGCTCGTTCTTCGCTTTGTCTTCGAGGGTCTTGAGGAAGCGCTTGGTGATGACCTTGTTCAACTTCTGCATGAGCGAACTGTCCTGCATGGACTCCCTGGATATGTTGAGGGGCAGGTCGGCGCTGTCGACCACGCCGCGGAGGAAGCGCAGCCAGTCGGGCAGCAGGTTCTTCGGCGAGTCGTCGATCAGAACTTTCTTGCAGTACAGGGCAACGCCGGGCTCCATGCGGCCGAAGCCATAGCCTTCCATGTTTTCGGTCGGCACGAACAGCAGGGCGTTGATGGCCAGCGGGGCGTCGGAAGAGAAGTGCAGCCAGAAGCGTGGTTCATCAAATGCATTGGCCTGGAATTTATAGAAGGCCTTGTATTCTTCTTCCGTAATATCCTTCTTGTTTTTCAGCCAAAGCGCTTCGACGGTTTCCAGTTTTTCGCCGTCGACCTTTATGGGGAACTGCACGAAACTGGAGTAGTTTTTGATGATCCGCTCGACGCGGTCTTTTTTCGCGAGGTCCTTGCACTCCTCTTTCAATTGAATGACGATTCGGGTGCCGCGGCGTTCGCCTTCCACAGGCTCGATTTCGTAGGAGCCCGAGCCGTCGCTTGACCAGCAGAGACACTCGGCTTCCGGACGCCAGGAGCGCGTGTAGACCTTGACGGAATCGGCGGCCATGAAAACCGAATAAAACCCGACGCCGAATTGCCCGATCATATTTGCGCTCAGTTCCCCTTTCTCTTTGACCGCTTGAAGGAAGGCCTGCGAGCCGGAGTGGGCGATAGTGCCGAGATTTTCGACGAGTTCGTCGTGGGTCATGCCCACGCCGAAGTCACGGATGGTGAGGGCGCCGTTCTCCTCGTCGGTCATGACCTGTATCTCGAGGTCGAGATCCGGATCGAAAATATCTTTCTCCGTGTACTGGATATGGCGTAGTTTTTCCGTGGCATCCGATGCGTTTGAGATCAGCTCCCGGACAAAGATCTCCTTGTCCGTATAGAGCGAGTTAACGACAATATCGAGGAGCTGTTTGACCTCGGCTTGGAATTCGTGGCGTTCAGGCGCTTGTGTGCTCATGATTGGTATTTGTTTAAATTCAGGTTGCTTGGCGAAAAAAGAACAGGTGAAACGTGGAATGTGGCATTTGCCAATAAAAAATCAAATTTCCTTGCCATCCCGCCCGTGTTTGAACATTCGATGCCTCGGGAGTTTAACTTATGGAGGAAACACTTATTATTCTTAAACCGGATTGCGTGCGGAAGCGCCTGGTGGGCGAAGTTATTTCGCGCTTCGAGGACGCGGGCTTTGAAATCATCGCCGCTCGGGTGATGCAATTGGAGCCGGATCTGCTTCGCGAGCACTATGCGCACGTGGCGGACAAGCCATTTTATCCGGAAATCGAGGCGTTCATGAGCGAGCGGCCCGTGATTGTCATGCTCCTGCGAGGGCCGGATGCGGTTGATCGTGTCCGCAGGATTCTGGGCCCGACGAATTCAAAGGAGGCGCCCAAAGGGACGATCCGCGGCGATCTGGGCGAGGACATGATGCGCAATGTCGTGCACGCTTCCGACAGCGCGGCAACCGCTGCGGCGGAAAAGAAACGGTTTTTCCCTGATTTGTAGATCGTGAAGGTAAAGACGGGCCTGGGCATCGACAGTCACCGCTTTGAAGCGGAGGAATCAGCGAAAGCGCTGGTTTTGGGGGGCGTGGCGTTTGATGACGCCCCGGGGTTGGCCGGGAACAGTGATGCGGATGTCCTGTTGCATGCCCTTACGGACGCGGTGAGCGGCATAACGGGCTATACGGTGATCGGCGCGGAGGCGGATGCCATGTGCGCGCGCGGCATCACGGACAGCAAGGCGTATTTGCAAGCGGCTCTCGAAGCGCTTGGCGACTGGAGGATCTGCCATGTTTCGATTGTTGTCGAGTGCAGTCGCCCGAAAATCGATCCGAAGGCGCCGCTCATTCGATCCTCCGTCGCGCAATTGCTCGGACTGGAGACGGGCGATGTCTGTATCACCGCCACCACAGGCGAGGGCCTGAGCGATGTGGGGCGCGGCTGCGGCATTCAGGCCACGGCGGTCCTAACAGCGGTCGCGGGTTAGGGCTTGTCAGCCCTTAGCATCCCGTCGGGCATCCGTTAATTCTCGAGTATCTCGACTTCATACCCGTCCGGATCGGTGATGAAGGCCATCTTTTTGCCTTCGGCGAATTTTTCGCGCCAGTCTTCCGGCCACAGGTCGAGGGGGAGGTCGAGCTTTTCGAGTTGTTCGCAGTGGGCCGCAATATCGTCCACCCGTATGCAGGTGTGAACCAGGTCTTCCGGGAATTCCACCTTGTAGTCCGGCGAATAGGTCAGCTCCAGCTTGTGGTGACTGCCCGGGAGTTGGAGGTGGGCGAGCTGATTGCCGCTGGGTGATTTGTCGGTCCGCTTCAGGACTTCGAAGCCGCAGGTACGGCAATACCAGTCAATGGATTTTTCCAGGTCGGATACGCGAATGCGGGTGTGATCGAATACTGTACTCATAATGACAACATATACCAAATGCTGGAGCACAACGCAAGCGCTGGAATTACAAGGGCCGGACCACTGCCTTGGCGACGCCCTGTATCGTGAGTTCGTTTACGGGGTGAAGTTCGGGATAGGCGGTGTTTTCGGCCTTCAAATATGGCGGGTCGCCCGGCTTCTTTATGAACCGCTTCAGAGTGGTTTCCCCGTCGATGAGTGCGGCGACGATGTCGCCGTCCCGGGGCTCCCTTTGTTCCACGATCACCTTGTCGCCCTCATTAATGTCGGCGTCGACCATGCTTTCCCCCCGCACTTCAAGTGCGAAGGTTTGTCGACCGGCCCGTCCGACGGTGCTTGCGTCGACTTGAAGACGCCCGATTTCGCCGGCCGGTTCCACGCGGTCGGGATAGCCCGCCGCAACATCGCCCGCAATCGGGATATCGACCACGGAGTCGGCGTTTTCCGGATAGGCGGGCGCGTCACTTTGTCCCCCAAAAGCGGCAGGATCACCGCGTCCGCGCCGGTTGATATAGAAGGTGCGGGCCTGGCCTGCGATTCGCTTGATGGCGTTTTTTTTCTCCAAAGCACGCAGATGGCCCATGACCGCATTCGTGCTTTTAAAATCAAACCTTAATTGAATTTCGCGAATGCTCGGCCAGAAGCCGTTTTTGCGTTCGCAGTATTCGATATAGTTGAGGATTTCCTTCTGGCGTGTTGTTAAGTTTTTCATAGTGTCTTTGTGTTTACGTGAACAGGCGTCCATTGTCAAAGAAAAATTTAA
>JBKGYB010000116.1:0-6477 GCA_046546295.1 Opitutales bacterium
CTGGAAGCCGCTTCCACCTTCACCGTGTCAAAACAATTATGCGACAAACAGTAATAAGTGGTTCAACCGCGGAATGTAGGTTCAATTATGCAACGCCTGACAGCCGTTCAGACAAGTCGTTATATAGAGTCGAAGTCGGAGGCCTTGAGTTCAGGGGGACGCTCCGGCGAATCGGCATCGAACATCGCTTGCGGCAGCTCCAGCCCAAGGCTTGCGGCACGGACACGAAAACGGGTGCGATCATGGCTCTCGTTGTCCGTGAGCTCAATGCTTTTTACGATATACTGGCCCTGCGCCTTTTTGAAACTCTCCACCGTAACACGCGAACGTTCCGCGCCCCCTGCATCGATAACCTCAACCTGGAGCAGGGCGTTATACGCATCGTCGACCGCGATACGCACGGCCTTGATGCCGCTTTGCTCCGCTTCCGAATCCGCCGGCGGGAACATCAGGAACTGTTGCCCCACCCTGCTTCGAATACGATCCGGCCCCTCGTACTCATATTCCTGCCAGTAAATAAACGGCATCTGCAAGTGAAAGGGTGTATACACGATACCGGGCAACAACGGGTCAAAGAGTTGCTTGCCGGATATTTCTTCAAACATATCCTCTCCGCCGGAACGTTCCCAGATGCGTGGATTCGGCCCGTTCCGTACAATAAGTTCAAGCTTCTCCTTTTCCGCATTGGCGCCGTTGCCCTCCGGAGCTTTTTGCAATACGACACGGGTAACCGGCCCCTCCGCGTTCCAGGACCCCCACATGACGCCATGATACGTCTCCGTCGCCCCTCTCCGGGGCAGGTGTTCCAATTCAAACCGAAAGCAATAATCCCCTTCCAACCGCTGATTACGAAACGCTTCGATCTTGCGCGCGCCCTCCTTTTCATCGATCCGGTCCATGAAGCGGGGTCGCTCCATCGGTTTATACCCCTGCCCGAAAACCGCAAAACCCCCGCACATGCACAGCACCACGGCTACGGCAAGTTGCCGCGCGATGCGCGCTCGGACGATATGTCGCATCGGAAACATCAATCGACCGGTTTTCTTAATGCCCTCGCCTCCGCCTCTCGAAGGAAAACTTACGGCTTCGACTCCTCACCCGGGTCCGTCTCCTCCTTTTCGGCGCCCGCTGTCTCCTCGCCCGAAGCTTCCGCTTCACTGCCTTGCGCCGCCGGGGAATCTTCATCCGCCGCCCCTTCGCCCTCCGGGATTTCGCCTGCGGCGGGTTCGGTTTCTTCGCCCTGAATCAACTCCCGGGCATCGCCGCCACCGAGCTGATCGGTGGACGCCTGCGCCTGATAGAGCAAGTACAGCCCGAGAGCCACAAGGAAGAAAGCGATGATTCCGTAAATGGTCCCCTTGGTCAAAATTTTGTTGGTTTCGGCGCCAAAGGCCGATTCCGCCGCGCCACCACCGAGCGCGGCGCCCATTCCACCCGACTGACTCGTCCGCTGCATCAAAACAAGAAGGACGATGAATGCGGAGATTATAAGGAGGACTAGCGTGAGAAGACTGATAATTAATGAACCCATAAAACTGATAGGATGATTCGTTGAAACAGAAAGAGGTTGCTCGCTTTGCGAATGAGTTCAAGCTTTTTCACCTTCATGCTGAAGCATTTGAATGCGTGTGGCTAAAATTTCGCTTTGACAGGGACCTGTTCCTTGCTTCTCTCATCAAACCGATGGAAAACAAAGCTCCCTTTCAAAAACTGCTCACCCGGAAGCATCACCTGTTAACCGGGGCGCTGACACTGGCCGTGTTTATCTTCATGTCCATCGCCCTGCGGCCCTTCGCCTTTTCGCCCGATCCATTTGTCGCGCAGTTCCAAGCCAGCCTTACCGCAGTTCCCATAACCTGCGTCTTCTGGTTCGTGTGCAATATGTTTTTAATCGTTTTGGTCGACCAGCGGAAAAGACGCTAAAGCAACCGCCCGGGGTCAGTCATCCGCCGATTCCCCGTCGTCCCATTCGGCCCATTCCCGATCGCGGTTTTTCCGTTCAATCCGGGCGCCTGCAAGAATAGCAAGCTCATAGAGCGCGTACAAGGCGCCGCCGGTCATGGGCAGTGTGACAAAGTCCCCTCCGGGCGTCAGAAAGGCCGCAAATACAAGCAGGCCTACGAAAACCACCCGTCGAAGGGAACGAAGTTTGGCCACTGGAAGCACTTCCAGATAAATGAGCACGACGAGGATGAGGGGGAATTGAAAGAAGGCGCCGGTGGCGACCGAGAACCAGACCACCATATTGTAGTACTCGGTAGCGGCCCAGAATAAGCTGAAGTTGAAGAACGCATTCACCCGAACCGAAACGGAAAGCGTCAGAGGCAACAGGACAAAGAAAGCGAAGGACACGCCCGTCAAAAACAGCAGGAAGGCGGCAACACAACTCGGGCGAACAACGCTGCGCTCCCGCTCGGTCAACCCAGGCGCCACGAAAGCGGCCAGAAAATAAAAAATGAACGGCATCGACAAGGTCAGTCCACCGAGGAAAGCAATCTGCAAAAACACGCTGAACACTCCCATCGGACGGTACGTTATAAGATTTTCCAAAGCCGTATCCGTCGAACCATAGGCCCGGACCAGCGGCATCTGCAAAAACGTCGCGATATCCTGGATGAATACCGCAACTAAACCGATCCCGAGGACAAATGCCAAAAGACTGCGGCCCACCGTCCAACGAAATTCCTCCAAGTGCTCGAGAAAGGACATGGCATCCTCATGCCGGCTCCGGTCCTTCCTTCCGGTTGGCTCATCCGCTTGCGGCGCTGATTCCCGTTCGTTGCTCATAACATGCTTCCTCACTCATTCTTCCTCACTCATTCTTCACACCTCCCGCCGGCAAAGAGCAACGCTGAAAATCAGCGTCGAAGATCTTTCCAAAAGATGCTCTTGATGCCGCGCCTCGCCCCATATTGAAAATTTCCGTGCTAATCCATTGACAGAGAGAACATAATACCATTTCAAAACACTCTTTCAGGCAAGCGACGTTCCATGCTGGAACGCCTGCCACAAGATAAATCCATCCAAGTCTGTCCTCATATGCCAGCGAAAAAAGCATCAAAAAAACGCGTTGCAAAACGCCCGTCAACCAGCAGCCGCGCCGCGCCGGATAAAAACATCTATGATTTCGGCAAGACAACCGACGGCAATGCGAAGCTCCGTGAACTTCTCGGCGGGAAGGGCGCCAACCTCGCCGAGATGGCTCGAATCGGCCTGCCCGTGCCCCCGGGCTTTACCATAACCACGGAAGTCTGCACCTTCTATTACAAGAACGGGCAAACCTACCCGAAAACACTGGACAAGGACCTGCGCGCTTCGGTCGGAAAAATCGAGAAACAGCTCGGCAAAACGTTCGGAGGCGGCAAGACGCCCCTCCTGTTATCCGTCCGTTCCGGCGCCCGCGAATCGATGCCCGGCATGATGGACACGATTCTGAACCTCGGCCTGAACGACAAAACGGTCAAAGCGCTCGCCACCCAGGCGGACAACGAAGCCTTCGCCTATGATTGCTATCGGCGCTTCATACAAATGTACGGCGATGTCGTCATGGGCGTGCAACCCGTCAACGAGAATGACACCTGCCCCTTCGAAGCCGCCCTGGAAAAACTGCGCCACAAGACAGGCGTGGAATTCGACAATCAACTGACTGCGGATGACCTGAAAGCGCTCATCGAAGAATACAAGGAAATCATCCGCAAACGCACGAAATCCGCATTCCCGCAGGATGTGTACAAACAACTGTGGGGAGCTGTGAGCGCGGTTTTCGGATCATGGCAGAACGAACGCGCCACCCTCTACCGGCAGAAATACAATATCCCGGTCGAATGGGGCACTGCGGTAAACGTACAGGCCATGGTGTTCGGCAACATGGGAGAAGACTGTGCGACAGGCGTCGCCTTTACCCGTGACCCGGCCAACGGCGAAAAAGTGTTCTACGGCGAATATTTGATCAACGCGCAGGGCGAAGACGTGGTCGCCGGAATTCGTACGCCCCAGCCGATCGCGCAACTGCAGAATGAAATGCCGGAAGCCTATAAGGAACTGGAAACCGTACGGCACAAGCTCGAACGTCACTTCAAGGATATGCAGGACTTCGAGTTCACCATCGAAAACCGGAAGCTCTTCATGCTTCAGACGCGAAACGGAAAACGCACCGGTTTGGCTGCGGTCCGTATCGCTGTGGAACTGAACAAGGAAAAATTAATCGACCAGAAAACCGCGCTCCGGAAGATTCCGGCCGATTCAATCTCAAGTCTCCTGGTCGCGGTCTTCGACCCGGCCGCAGTGAAAAAAGCGGAGGTTCTGGCAAGCGGTCTCCCCGCCGGCCCCGGCGCAGCCTCAGGCAAAATCTGCTTCACCGCAAACAAAGCTGAAGCTGCGGCCAATTCCGGCATGCACGCGATCCTGTGTCGGGTCGAAACGACCCCCGAGGATCTGCGGGGCATGATCGCCGCCGAGGGCATCCTTACCTCCCGCGGCGGGGTCAGTTCCCATGCGGCGCTTGTCGCACGGCAAATGAACAAAGTCTGCGTCTGCGGGGCCTCGGACGTCAAAATAGACTACGCCGCCAAAAAACTCACGGTGAACGGCACTATCCTTAAGGAGGGGGACTCCATCTCAATTGACGGCATAACCGGCGAGATCTTCGCAGGCGCCCTGCCCACGGCTCCCTCGGAAGTCGACCAGGTCCTGAGCGGACGGATCAAGGCGAAAGACAGCTACACCTACCAGCTCTTCGACCAGGTCATGACCTGGGCCGACCGGTATCGCAAGCTGAAGATCCGCACAAATGCGGACACCCCGGACCAGGCGGCCAGTGCTGTCGCGCTGGGCGCGCAAGGCATCGGGCTGTGCCGGACGGAACACATGTTCTTTGAAGGCGACCGGATCAATTATATGCGCCAGATGATTCTTGCAGGCGACGAAGGCGAACGCCGCACGGCCCTGCAAAAACTTCTCCCCTTCCAACGGAAGGATTTCACGGGCCTCTTCAAGGCTATGGGCGAACGCCCCGTTACGATCCGTCTGCTTGATCCGCCCTTGCACGAATTCCTCCCGCATGACGAGTCCGCGAAACGCGAACTCGCGAACGCTCTGGGGGTCAGTGTCGATATTATCTCGAACCGCGTCCATGACCTCCATGAATCCAATCCCATGCTCGGGCACCGGGGTTGCCGGCTCGGAATCTCCTATCCGGAAATCACGGAGATGCAGGCGCGCGCGATTTTCGAAGCGGCCGCCGCCTGTTACAAACTGAAGAAACCGATCCAAGTCATTCCGGAACTCATGGTTCCGCTCGTTGGCTTCGCCGACGAACTCAAGCACCAGGTCGCCATCATCCACCGCGTCGCGGAAGATGTGATGAAGAAAAAACAGGTCAAATTCAAATACCTCGTCGGCACGATGATCGAGGTTCCGCGCGGCGCGCTCACCGCCGATGAGATAGCCGAGACCGCCGAGTTCTTCAGCTTCGGGACGAATGACCTGACGCAGACCGGTCTGGGCATGAGCCGGGACGACGCCGGCTCGTTCATGGGCACCTACAAGGAACTCGAAATCATGTCGCAGAACCCCTTCGCGTCAATCGACGCCAAGGGGGTCGGGCAGCTCGTCGAGATCGGCGCAAGGAAAGGTCGGGCCGGACGAAAAGACATCAAGCTCGGGATCTGCGGCGAACACGGCGGAGACCCGCACTCGATTCAGTTCTTCCACAAGGTCGGCCTGGACTACGTCAGCTGCTCGCCGCCCCGTGTGCCTGTCGCACGACTCGCGGCCGCTCAAGCGGCCCTGTAGTTGTTTTCAACACGCGTGTTTCTCAAAGCCCTCCGGAAAACCGGAGGGCTTTTTTCTTTCCGGCTGGAAATCCCCGTCACATGTCTCATGCTCCCACGGCATGAACCAGAAAGAAGAAATCATGCGGATCTTCCGCGACAGCGGAGCGCTCCTGCACGGGCATTTTATACTACGCTCCGGCTTGCACAGCTCGCGCTTTTTCCAGTGCGCGCAAGTTTGTCAGTACATGGACAAAGTCACGCGCCTTGCGGAACTCCTGGTCCCCGAACTACGGGGCTACAATGCGGCGACCGTCGTGGCGCCCGCCATGGGAGGCCTCGTCTTCGGCCAGGAAATCGCGCGGCAAATGGGCCTGCGGTATTTGTTTCTGGACAAAGTGGACGACCACCTCGAATTGCGACGAAACTTCAAACTGGAAGCCGGGGAAAAGGCGCTTGTCATCGAGGACGTCATTACAAGGGGAGGACGCGTCAAGGAAGCCTTGGATAAAATTCGGGAGCACGGCGCGGAACCCGTGGCAGTAGGACTCATTGTCGACCGCAGCGAAGGAAAAGCCTGTTTCGACGTCCCGCGCCACAGTCTGGCCACGCTCGATCTGCCGACCTATGCGCCGGACAACCTCCCCCCGGAACTGCAAAACACAAAAGCGATAAAACCCGGCAGTTAGCCGTCCGTCAGGCCAGG
>JBKGYB010000117.1:0-6464 GCA_046546295.1 Opitutales bacterium
TTCTTCTTCTTCTTCTTCTTCTTCTTCTTCTGTTTCATCCTTCGATTTCTCTTCGAACGCATCGGCGTTGATCTCATGCGCCTCAATTATTTCACCGGTAGGCAGATGCACCAGTTTGAAAGCCGTGATGCGGGCGGCTTCGGGGAGCTTGTCGAGTTCGCGGGTGCGGTAGTGCAGGGCGTTGAGGGAGAGCAGGTCAAGGATGGGCTCTCGATCGACCAGATAAATGAATTTTTTTCCTTCGTTTTGAGCGTAGAGTTTTCCGTTCTCCCTGCGGGGATGAGCGAAGCGCAGGGTCCGGGTCTCGCCCCCGGAAAAAGAGAGTTCGACCGAACGTTCGGGATTTTCAAAACCGAGACGTTCAAGATCGGATGCGGTCGGGTCGTCCGCTGCGAATCCCGTAGCACGGAGCGATACGAGACCTTCGATCAATTCATTCATGATTTCGCTATCCGCGCGGTAAGGACGGACATCGTTTCCCGACTCATGTTTGAGCACTTGCCATGCATCGGTTTCCAGTTTTTGCAGGTTTACTTCCCGCTCGTTGTCTGAGATACGGATGGCGTTGAGCGCGCTGGCATCGAACGTCATGAAATTCCGTTCGCGGAGGTCTTCCTGTGCCTTGCGCAAGGTGTCGAAAGGTTCCGCTTCGACCGTGAATAACGTGGGATTGTCCTCAAGCTTTGCGAAATAGGTGCGTTGGCCCTCGGAAGCGTTGTCATAGTCGCCCAAAAGCAGGGTTTGTCGTCGACCGTTGCCGTGCAAGGTTACCCGGAGGGACGGAGTTTCGAGGCCGTATGGGTCGGAGTCTCCGGTGTCCGTTTCAAGGAAGCTTTGGACTGTCGTCGCGCTAAGAGCATTGATGGTGTTGCTCACGAGGTCGGAATCCGCTTTTGCGGAAAGGGGTGTTTCAAAGGACCAGCCATCTCCCGACCGGGCAAGCCTGACCTTGAGGGTCCCGTTTTCGGCGTTTTCTTCTTCCTGACGCTCCGATGTTTGCATTTGAACGCTGATGGCTTCCACTTCGAAGACCGGGATATTGAAAATGTCATTGGAGCGCAGGTCCTCCAAGTCCACCATGAGGTCGTTGATTAGCGCCCGGTTGACGACATAAACGTAGCGTTCATCCGGCCCGAGCAGATAAACATTATTTCCGACATCGGTGCTTGTGCCGATTTGAAGGGATAAAGGTTCCCCGTGCCCACTGACTTGAAGCCGAACGACGGGTTCCTCCAAGCCATAGTCCTCCAGGCTTTGTCCGGTTTGCTTCAACTCCTTCACGGAAAACCGGGCTTCCGCTTCAAGAAACTGAAGTTGATTGAGGATTCGGTTGACGGCGAAGTGGTTGGCCAGCCATGAAATGGGCTCTACAATCCTCCAGTCGGCGCCTTCCCGTTGGAGGATGCGCGGGTTTTCCAGCTTTTTGCCGTCCAATTCGATGCGTTCGGCTTCGACAATTTCGCGTCCGAAGAGCGCGGACAGCCCGTTTCCTTCGTCGGGGCTATCCGAAGTATAAAAATGGACAAAGAAAATCAGCCCGAAGGTTATGATATTCAGGGCGAGAAGTAAGAGAGTGAATTTGAAACGCATCATGCGACTAACGGGAACGAATAAGATAAACGAAAAATCCGGCGAGAGCAATAATCGCCGGAACGCCGCCAAAGTAGATGAGCATGCGACGGAGCTCGTCATCGCTTGCTACAATTTCGTAGCGTTCAAGCGGGCGGGACTGAATGTTCAGCAGGTTGGTGCGGTCGAGTGCCCAGTTGAGGGAATTGGCGAAGAGTGTCTGATTTCCAAAGGAGTTCAAGCGGTTGTTTGAGATGAAGTCGGAATTGCCGAATACGACCATCCGGCCACCGGGAATATTGATGCCGAGCTCGGAGCCGGTGCTGCGAGTGGAAACCGTGGCGATACTGACGGGTCCCCGGTAGTCGCGGTTTTTGTCGAATTGCGGCGGCGACTGAGTGCGGTAATCCCGCTCCGCCCAGCTCTCTTCGGAAGTGCCGATTAGTTGTTTGACCTGAAGGCGTTCGTCGTCAAGAGAGGCTGGATCCGTCCGGACGGGGCGGGGCTGACCGAAAAGCGCGGTGATCTGGTACTCGATGAGCAACTCTGTGATCGGATGTTCCGCGAACCGGCGAATGATAAAATCGCCGCCCTGCGTCCGGTAATCCGGGTCATTGTCGACGACCGCCCGGTCTTCTGCGAGCACCCCCCAGTCGTAAAACAATTCATCCATGCCGTGGCGTCGCCCCGGGTCGAGCAATACAATCATGCGGCCGTTGCGCTCACGCATATACCGGCGGAGCTGTTCGACTTCCTCGGGCAAAAGAGCGGCTTGGGGGGATGGGACGACGATCAGGTCGGCATTTTCCGGGATCTTGTCGTCCATTGTCAGATCAAGAGCGTCCAAAGTGTAGTTGCGCTTCTGCAAAAAATTCGTCAGCTGTGAAAGCCCTCGCAGCGGAGAAGTATCCTCCAGGCGCATTTCTCCATGCCCGACAAGAAAATAGATTGTCGGAGTTTCCGCTGATGCGACATTTGTAATGGCGGAGGTGATTGCTTTTTCTCCGCGAAATCCCCGGATTTCTCCATCTTTTACTTCAAAGAGGTCGCCTTGTCGGATTTCGCGGGTACGATCGCCGGAAGCGACAAGGATGATATTTTCCTCGGTAAGGTTGTAGGTGTTGGCGAGTTCCTGAGCGCGCTTGCGTTGCCGATAGATGTCGACGTATTCGACGTTCGCTATGGGCTCTCCGGTTTCGGTGCGGGTGGCTTCGTATTCGCGGAGGAGGGGTTGGAGGTTGCCGTGAAGTTGCTTCAGTTCCTTAACGTCCGGGTCTTCCGGAATCGTGACGATGATATCAATCGGTTCTTCGAGCCCGCGCAAGTATGCTTTGGTTTCCGCTGAAAGCGTGTATTGTCCGGAAGGCGT
This sequence comes from Opitutales bacterium, assembly GCA_046546295.1. GTDB lineage: Bacteria > Verrucomicrobiota > Verrucomicrobiia > Opitutales > Coraliomargaritaceae > JBKGYB01. The sequence continues at coordinate 2,939 of JBKGYB010000117.1, forward strand.
CAGGTCAAAGCGTTTGAAGTGCTTGGAAGCCAGGAAGTTCAGGGCCAGGAGCAAGCTCACGCCAAGCAGAACCTGGATGGTTCGATTGAATGCGCGAACGCGCCGGGTGTGGCGAAAATCGGATAGGCGGTTCGTTTCCATCAGGATTTTGCTTCAATTGCGCAAGCGGACAGGGCGAGCAACATGCATCCGGTGCTTGTATAAAAAAAGAATGGCCGGGTATCGACAATTCCGCGAGCAAATGAATCCAGATGCTCGAAGATTTGGAGATAATTGACGGTGGATGTCAACCAGTCGGGCGGGTGGGAGGTGAACTGGGTGATGTTGCCCAATTGCTGGCCGCCCACGATGACGGCGAAAATAATCGCGAAGGACAACATTCCGGCGACGAGCTGGCTTTTTGTCAGGCTGCTGGCAAAAATTCCGATTGCGATGAAGAGGATCCCGCTGGCGGCCAGAAACGCAAAACCCCCGCGAAGGGATGCCGGGTTAAACAGATCCCCGGAAGCAGCGGTCTGGGGGAAAAAGTGCGCCACGATAGCGGGAAAGCAGAGCGTTGCGCTCCAGAGCAGGAGATAAAAAATGTAGGCGGCGGCGAATTTGCTCAGCACCACGGAGGCTCGCGAGATAGGTGTTGTAAACAGAGTGTCCAGTGTTCCGGCGTTCCGCTCGCCGGCAATGCTTCGCATGGTGAGCAGCGGGACCACGAAAAAGACCGGAATCCAGAAGACCTTGAAAAATTGCACGGAGACCAGGGTTTCTTCACTGGAGTTTGCCATGTTTCGAAGGATCGCCCAATAGAGAAAGCCCATGAGGGTGAGAAAAAGGACTCCCGCTATATAGGTCGACGGACTGATGAGGAGCATGCGGAGCTCGTGTCGGAGAAGTATCAGAAAGTGGCGCATGGCAGGCTTCAGTTTTGAGTTTTGGTCGTGTTTGCTTCGCGGCGAGCTACCCGCGTAACATCGGCGGATTCTTCCCATGAACGCCGGGTGGCGGCAAGGAAGATTTCTTCGAGGTTCGGGCTGTGGCGGTTGAGGCTTCGAAGCGTAAGGCCGGGGGATTCGCTCAGGCGTTGAATAAGGCGTGGTCCGAGCTCCCCGTTGCCTTCGGCGCGCAGTGTCTGTTGGTGAATCTTTTCCGAAAAGGAGGATGTTTCCAGAACGTCGACTTCAATGGACGCTTCGCGGAGGCATCGGACGACTTCCTCCGGGCTCCCCTCGAACTCAATGTCAAAGCGTTCGCCCGGAAGAAATTCCTCTCTCAGGCCATGACTTGTCCCTGTTGCCACCACGCGACCCAGATTGATAATGATCATACGATCGCAGGAGCGTTCGATTTCAGGCAGGATATGGCTGGAGATCACCACTGTGAGGCGCCCGCGAAGGTTGTCGATGAGGCGGCGGATCCCCTGCACTTGGTGGGGGTCCAAGCCGATCGTGGGCTCATCCATGATGATGACCTCCGGCTTGCCGAGAAGGGCATCGGCTACGCCCACGCGTTGCCGGAAGCCCTTCGAGAGCGTGCCGATGATTTTGCGGCGGGCGGTGCGGCTTAAATCGCAGATTTCCATGACCTCCCGTACGGCGGAATTGATCTTGAGAGAAGGCACCCCTTTTAAACGCGCGCGAAAGCGCAGGTATTCCACAACCCGCATATCCACGGGCAAAGGGTTGTTTTCCGGCATGTATCCCAGTTTTCGTTTCACTTCCCTTGGATTTTCGGCCACCGATATTCCGTTCACCCATGCGGCGCCGGAGGTGGCCGTCTGGATGCCGCACAAAATGCGCATGGTCGTGCTTTTACCCGCGCCGTTCGGGCCCAGAAAGCCGACGATCTCGCCGGGATAGACCGAGAAATTGATATTCCGGATCGCGGGGACCGAGCCATAGAGGCGGGTCAGGTTTTCGACATGTATACTGGGGGTTGTTTCCATCGGAAGTTTGGACAGGCTGCTAACGGAGGAATTAGCATGACAAGAGGGTGGAATATGGGTGGGAAAATTCGTAAAAACGGAGTTAAAGGCTCCTTTCGGCTCAAATCGAGTCCAATTTTGCCCGTTCCGAAGCTCTGCCCGAAAAACGCGCGGGTATCAAATGTTATGACGTGAATAAGGACGGATTTGTTCCGCAACTTATACGGTTTCATTCTTTCAAGTCTAAAGCGATTGTTTCACGCAAGCTACTGAATTTCGGCCCGGACAACAAATTTCTTCTTTTCAAAGGAGACGGTTTTCGCGACTCTGGCGTCAAATATGATAACGACAACAAAAGATCTGGCGGATGCGGTTAAGCGGGCGCGGGCGGGAGAAGCCGTGGGCATAGACACTGAATTTGTATGGGAACGCACCTACTACCCAACGCTGGGTGTTGTGCAAATCGGTTATCCGGACGGGCACTGCGAACTGGTGGATGCGGCTGCGATCGCGGATTGGTCGCCGTTTGCGGCGCTTATGGAAGATCCCGACACGGTAAAGATTCTTCACGATGCCGTGCAGGATCTGGTTATCCTGCGCCGAACCTGCGGCGCCCTTCCCAAGCGTATTTTTGACACGCAACGGGCCGCTGGTTTTATCGGGCTTGCCTCGACCATTTCCCTGCAGGAGCTCCTCAAGACACTCCTGAAGGTGCGTCTCACAAAGAGCGAGACCCGGTCCGACTGGTTGGCTCGGCCCTTGACCGAAGAACAGATCCATTATGCGGAGGAAGATGTGCGCTATGCGACGCGCTTGCGCGATAAAATCCTTGGCCGCGCGGAAGAACTGGGACGACGCGCGTGGATTGAAGAGGAGATGGAAAGTTATGAGGCGGAGGAACTTTATTTGGAATCGGAGCCGGACATGGAAATGCCGCGTGTGCGCGGCAGTGGAACGATGACGCGCGGGCAGCGTGGCATCATGCGTGCCCTTGGCGCCTGGCGCGAGCGAATGGCCCGTAAGCGGAATCTCCCGCGCCAGTTTATACTTTCCGACGCGGCGCTGGTTACGCTGTCCAAGTCGCCGCCGCCTACGTTCGAGGCATTGCGCCCGATGAAAGGAATGAGTGAGCGGGTGTTACAACGGCACCGGAAGCCTATCTGGGATGCGATCAAGCGGGGAAGGGAGAACGATCTGCCGGATCTTCCCATTCCGAATGCGAATATGCCATCGCCGGACGAAGGGCACGAGGCCCGGGTGGATCTGGCGCTGGCATTTGTCAAAGGCACATCATTGAAGGCGGAAGTGGACCCGGCGCTCGTGGCCAACCGCGCGGAAATCACGGCATTGGTGCTCGAGGCCGGGCAGGCGGGCCCGGAGCGTCACCGGCTGCTCCGGGGTTGGCGTGGCGCTCTTTGCGGCGCGGCTTTACTTGCGCTGTTGCGTGGGGAAGGTTCGATTTCCGTGGATTCGAGGACCGGATTCCCGGTTTTCGGGAAATAGTGCGAACGGTCCGACCCAATAAACCTAAAAAGATTAGTACAACCACTGATGCACACTGATGCACACTGATTACCAAGGGGTTAGCGATTTTTACCGCTTCGCCTGTTC
>JBKGYB010000118.1:0-6441 GCA_046546295.1 Opitutales bacterium
CTGCCGTGAGCTTGCCTGCCCTGAGCCTGTCGAAGGAGTCGAACTGGTCGAAGGGTGGCGGTTGGACTTTCGGTGGATGCGGGCTCCGCTGATACAAGGGCGGGACGCCCTTGCCTGGGTCCTGAGCTGGTCGAAGGGCTCCGTAACAGAGCGCTGTATGGCATCCGGCTCTTCGGCTTACGAGAACGGGCGACGAGAACGGTTGACGCGTTTTACAGGCGGCACGTATTTTACCTACTCGTAATCCGCTATCGTCGCCCGCTCTCCTCGACCGTCGACCGGTTTTTCCTCTGGCTCAAGACTCCCCCGAAAAACCGAAGATGGTGCCACGCAAGCTCCACAGAGGCAAGAAGTCCTGAGGCTTTTGAAAGGTGGAAAAGGTGATTTCCACGTTGCACATCACAGCGAAATGCATAAACAAAAGTCATGACAACCGAAGCCTCTAAAAAACAATGCGAGCTTATTCTCGCTCTTGATCTCGACAGCCGCGGGAATGTTCTGGCTCTTCTTGAACAGGTCGGCGATTCGGTTCGCTGGGTAAAAATAGGCCTTCAGTTGTTCATCGCATATGGTCCCGATTTTGTCCGGGAGATCGCCGATCTCGGCTACCGTGTTTTTCTGGACCTGAAACTGCACGACATCCCGAATACTGTGGCCAAAGCAGTTGCGTCTATTGGCCGACTGCCGGTGGAACTTCTGACGGTTCATGCTTTTGGAGGTTCGGAAATGCTTACCCGTGCGAACGAAGCGCGGGCCGAGCACGCTCCCAATGCGAAACTTCTCGCGGTCACTGTCCTTACTTCGATCGGATCCGCCCAACTCAGCACCCTCAACGTTCGGGCCGATTCGGAAAGTCAAGTCACGCATTTGGCTCAGATGAGCCTGGACGCCGGCATTCAAGGGCTGGTATGCGCCTCCTTGGAACTCCCCCCCCTGCGGGCGCGTTTCGGGCAGGAAGCATTGCTTGTTACGCCCGGCATCCGTCCCCGGGGCAGTTCGGCGGATGATCAAAAACGGATCATGACCCCGTCCGCGGCTGCGGCGGGCGGAGCCAACTTCATCGTAGTGGGCCGTCCCATTCTTAAAGCTGAAGACCCGGAGGAGGCGGCGCGCGCCATCCAGGCGGAGCTCCATTGATAAAGGGCGCAAGGCATTGAACCGCACCGGCGCACTCCCGTGGCAAGTCACCAAGGCATTGTTAACCAAGCCGCAAACAAACGCATGAACACCGCGATCCTTCTGGCGGCAGGCAGCGGGGAACGCATGGCCCGCCGCACGCCTGACAAGATTCTGGCGCCCCTTTGCGGTTGGCCCGTCTTCCGCTATTCCGTCGAAGCCTTCCTTAAGGCGGGCTTTATTCAACATTTCACGGTTGTGTATCGCGATGAGAATCAATTGGAACGCCTCCGCGGAGCTTTTGCCCGGATTAATCCAAAGGGCGTAACCATCACCTGGATCCGGGGCGGAAAACGACGCCAAGACTCGGTTTTCAACGCCCTCGAAATTCAGGAGCCAACATGCGGCCGGGTCTTCATACATGATTGCGCCCGCCCACTGATCAACGCCGATGCTCTGCACGCCCTGCATGAAGCTGTCCTGCGCGATGGCGCGGCCGCCCTCGCCCACCCTGTCACCGACACCATTAAACGCCTCCCTGATCCGGACCAGCTGCGCAATACCCTGCCCGATGACCTTGATCGTTCCCGTCTATGGGCCATGGAAACACCGCAAGCCTTTGCTTTTTCCTCCATACTGGATGCTTACCGGAAAATCCAGGCGAACGGACACAGCATCACGGACGACACCGCGGCAGCCACACATGCCGGCCTGCGAACGACTCTTGTTCCGAACCCCACGCCAAATCCGAAAATCACAACACCAGAAGATCTCGACTTTGCCGCGTGGCTGCTCGGACAAAGTTGATAAATCCGAGTTGCCATGCTTTAGAATATAGGGTTCAGTACGCATCATTATGACGATAGAAAAATCATCATTCGGCAAATTGGAGAACGGCGCGCCGGTCAACCTTTTCACGCTTCAAAACAAAAACGGTCTCAGTGCAAAAATCACCGACTACGGGGGCATTATTGTAGCCCTCCATGTGCCCGACCGGCGGGGCAACCTGGAAGATATCGTCCTTGGCAAAGACAGCCTGGCGGACTACCTTGCCGGGCACCCTTACTTTGGTTGTATCGCCGGCCGTGTGGCGGGGCGGATTGCCGGAGCCAAATTCACTCTGGAGGGCGCGGAATATGAACTACCCGAAAATGAACCGCCCGACTGCCTGCACGGAGGGTGGCGCGGCTACGACAAAATGCTCTGGGAATCTGAATTGATCCACGACAACGGCGTCGACAAATTGCAATTGAGGACGACAGATCCGGATGGCAACAACGGGTTTCCAGGGAACGTCACCTGCGAGGTCACCTATGCGCTGTTGAACGACAACACGCTTGAAATTCACTACACCGCGCAAACGGACAAAACAACGCCCTTCAACATTACGAATCACAGCTACTTCAACCTGAAAGGGGCCGGCAACGGCGACGTTTTCGGCCACGAAGTCCGCATTCCCTCCAGCGAAGTTGCGGTGGCGGACGAGAACAACACGCTTCTCGGGCGACGTGCTCCGGTCGCTGAAGGCTACAACGACTACCGGAGCCCGGTCAGGCTTGGCAACCACGCCCCTCTCGAAAATGGCAACGCGGATGCCCTGTTCTTCCTTGCAGAGGGCCGCACCCGTCACCCCAAAGAAGCGGCCGTGGTGCGGGAGCCGGAAACAGGCAGGGTCATGGAAGTCTTTACGACCGAGCCCTGTGTCCAGTTTTATGCCGGTTTACACCTGCCCGCTCCGCCCGATGATCCGGAGCCCGGAAAAGCGGGATGTGTCTACCGGCGCTGTGACGGCCTTTGCGTCGAAACCGAGGACTATCCCGACAGCGTCCATTTCCCTGAAATGGGAAACGCCTTGCTACAACCGGGTGAAACCTTTGCTTCGACCACCCTTTTCCGGTTCAAGACCGAGGATTGATCGCTTTGGCGCTGCTCAGCTACAGAAACCTGCGTCTTGCATTCGGCGGCCCGCTTCTTCTCGAGGATGCCGGACTGAGCATACGCAAGCGCGACCGCATCTGCCTGATCGGACGCAATGGCGAGGGCAAGTCCTCCCTGCTGCGGGTCCTGGCCGGAGAACACGCTCCGGACCAGGGAGAGCGCGAAGCGATTCCCGAACTGCGCGTTGCCAAGCTCGACCAGGAGGGCGACTCATCCATCAAGGGAACGGTCTTCGAAGTCGTAGCCGAAGGCCTCGGCTCAGCCTCACAACAGGTCTCGGAATACCACAGACTCGCCCAACAGTATGCGGAGGATCCTGAAAACAAAGACCTGGCGGCCCAGCTCGACCATTTGCAATCCGAACTCGATGCAAGCAATGGCTGGCAGTTGGAACACAAAGTGGAAGGACTGGCGGACCAAGTGGACTTGAAAGCGGATGCTCGCTATGAACAGCTATCCGGCGGCGACAAACGCCGTGCCCTACTGGCCCGTTCACTCGCGAGCGACCCGCATATCCTGTTGCTGGACGAGCCCACCAACCACCTCGACATCCCGGCCATTCGCTGGCTCGAGGAATTCCTCCGCAAGTCCGAAGTCGCGCTGCTCTTTGTGTCGCACGACCGGAGCTTCATCCGGCGGGCGGCCAACCGCATCCTCGATCTGGACCGCGGACAACTCACCTCTTGGGACTGCGGGTACGACGAGTACCTGGAACGTAAAGCGCAACAACTGGAGACCGAAGCCCAGAGGCAGGAAGTCTTTGATAAAAAACTCGCCGCCGAAGAAGTCTGGATCCGCAAGGGCATTCAAGCGCGCCGAACCCGCAACCAGGGCCGGGTCCGCAATCTACGGAAGATGCGCGAAGCGCGCTCCGAACGGCGCAACGTCTCCGGGGCCGCCAAACTCGATTTGAACACCGGCGAATTGTCCGGGCGCAAAGTCATCACAGCGGATCAGGTGACCTGTCACCGGGGCAATACACCCGTTATTAAAAACTTCTCCACGACGATCTGGCGGGGCGACCGTGTTGGCATTGTCGGGTTGAACGGCTCCGGCAAAACCACCCTGCTCAATCTGCTGCTCAAAGAACTGGAACCGGACAGCGGCTCCGTAACCCACGGCACAAAGCTCGAAACAGCTTACTTCGACCAGCACCGCGCCCAATTGGATGAAAACCTGAGTGTCGCTGAAAATGTAAGCCCCTATGGCGAAACCGTTACGCTGAACGGCACGGATCGCCACATCCTTTCCTATCTGCGCGACTTCCTGTTCACCCCGCAAGCAGCAAGGGCGCCGATTCACAAACTCTCCGGCGGCGAACGGGCCCGCCTCCTCCTTGCCCGGCTCTTTCTCAAACCCGCAAACTTGCTGGTATTTGACGAACCAACCAACGACCTCGACATAGAAACCGTGGAGCTGCTCGAAGAGCGCCTCCACGAATTCAACGGAACCCTCCTGCTGGTCAGCCATGACAGGAGCTTTCTCGACAATACGGTCACACACACGCTCGCCCTCGAAGGCGACGGCACGGTAAAAGAATACACCGGCGGCAGCGACGCATGGCTGGCTGAAAGGGAAGCGCATAAAAAAACGGATTCCTCCCGAACCTCCCGCAAGCCCCCGGCAAACACGCCCAAGCAAAAATCACGTAAACTTTCCAATAAAGAACGGCAAGCACTGGCCGAACTGCCTGGAATAATTGAGCGCCTTGAACAAGAACATGCGGCATTGAGCGCCCGCATGGCGAAACCGGAATACTACCGCGACCCCTCAAACGCACCTTCCGCCGACACCGAACGCCTGTCCCAACTCGAAACCGGGATCCTGGAAGCCTACGAACAGTGGGAAGCGCTCACCCAAAAAAGCGAATCCGCCTGAGCCACGATCCTGAAACCGCTTGTTAGCAAGCCGTAAAACGAACGGACAAATGATAATCAGGTCTTTCCTGTTTTATCGAATTCGGCCTGTCCGTGGCGCTTCACCCATGACGGCCGATCACCTTCCGGCCGGATTGACCGCACCAGCACCAATTCCCCAACGTTTTCAGGCGTGAGCAGGCCGGCGAAACGGCCCTGACGGTCCTGAACCGGAACAACAGGCAACGAGCGGCGCTGCATCTCACGAAAGGCATCCTCAAAACGATCATTCGAGTCGACTGTCGGCAAATCCTTCTGCATGAACTCGCTCACGTACACCGAAGGGTCGTTCTTACGAAGCGCGCCGATGATGTCATTACGCGTCACCACGCCGTACAACACGCCCTCCTCGTCCGTAACCGGAAATTCATGCTGGGACGTGCGTAGCAGCACTTCAACGGCTTCGTCGAGCGTGGTTGTCCGGGACAAATGATGCAGCTCGGTTACCATCGCCTCGGAGACCGGCACGCCCCGCCCGACATCCCGGATCTGGGCGATCGACGCTTCCTGTTGGGCGCCGAGGTAGACGAAGAGAGCGATGAACAGAAGAAGCGGATTGAACATCAGCCCGAGGAACCCGAAAACAAAGGCCATCCCCTGTCCGCAACGCGCGGCGATGAGCGTCGCCTTCGAATAAGGCAGGAAGGTCCCGAGCAGCGCCCGAAAGATCCGGCCACCATCCATGGGAAACGCGGGAATGCAGTTAAAAACGACCAGGATTACATTGACCAGCAACAGCTTTGCGAGAATGGCCTCCTGCGGATCGGCCAGCAGCTGGGCATTTTCCGGTCGCAACATTTCCGCCGCGAACGGCCAGAGAACCGCCGCGATGAGCACGTTTACAAGCGGCCCGGCGATCGCCACCACGAACTCCTGCCCCGGCCGCTCCGGCATCTCCTGCATGCGCGCCATCCCGCCAATGGGCAGGAGCGTGATATCCGGAGTCGAGATACCGAAACACCGCGCCGCCCAAACGTGGCCAAACTCATGCAGCAACACGCAGAAAAAAAGCGCGAGCAGAAACCCGACGGCGCTGAACGCCGCCGCAGCTCCGCCAATGACATAATAACTGAGCCCGATCCAAAGAAGCACCAGCACAAACGTAGCGTGAATGCGGACTTCCGTGCCCGCGATGCGTATAAGAGGAATCGACCATGGCATGATTTAAGCACCTAAGACAAGTTGGCGCCGAAGTCCACTGAATACTAGAAGATATAACCAGAAATAGGCGGAAAATTTTCCGGAAGAGCAACGGATCAGAGAGCGATCGCTTATTCCTGTTTAAGGGCGGGTTTCTCCCGCATGCCTGAAGCAACCGCCAAATTTTCCAGCTCAGTTTCCCTGCAGGAAACAACGGCAGGAACCCGCTTTCGTCCCCGAGCCTTTTGCACCCCCTCAAGCTGGTCTCGAACGAACTCAACCGAGCCGAGAACGATTCCTTCCGTAAGGTAACGAATTTTGCTGCCAAAGC
>JBKGYB010000119.1:0-6406 GCA_046546295.1 Opitutales bacterium
CACTGGTGTTCGCAAACCTGAACAAGGCGCGCGGCATTCGGCATGCGGTGATCGGCTTACGAGAACGGGCGACGCGTTTTACAGGCGAACTCACCCGCAACGATTCCGGCGTAGGTTCGACAATGCCAACCCCAGGAAAGCCTGTCCCTACGGAATTCATACAGGCCTGTCCCTACGAGGTTCGTCCTGATCCGTTCTTGCTGCCCCGGGTCTGGACTTATGCAGGCCTGTCCCCACTGGTGTTCGCAAACCTGAACAAGGCGCGCGGCATTCGGCATGCGGTGATCGGCTTACGAGAACGGGCGACGCGTTTTACAGGCGAACTCACCCGCAACGATTCCGGCGTAGGTTCGACAATGCCAACCCCAGGAAAGCCTGTCCCTACGGAATTCATACAGGCCTGTCCCTACGAGGTTCGTCCTGATCAGTTCTCGTTGCCCCTGGTCCGGAGTTATGTAGGCCTGTCCCTACTGGAGTTCGCAAACCTGAACAAGGCGCGCGGCATTCGGCATGCGTTGATCGGCTTACGAGAGGGGGCGACGATTTTTAGGGGCGGGGCGCATATAAAAAGCAACCTTGGTCCGCTCTCGTCGTCCGCAATCCCAGCGATGTCGGAAAGTCTTCGGGTAATCGACCTGAATAGTTGCAAAGGAATTCGTTTTTAGGGGTTGACCTCCGGGTTTAGGCATACAATGTTCTCACGCTTTTCAGCAAACCAATCCTATTTTCTTTTTATGGCCATTGAAGTTAAAGTCCGCAAAGGAGAGCCCGCGGAACGGGCGCTCCGCCGCTTGAAGAAACGCCTCGACCGCGAAGGCGTCATCCGCGATGTGCGCGCCAAGCGCTATTTCGAAAAACCTTCGCAGGGGCGTCGGCGGAAGAAGAAGGAGCTCGATTTCACCAACAAACTTCGGGTCCGTTACTCGAACATGTAGCCGCAACGAGCGGGATTCCTGCCGCCCGCCTGTTGTCGTCCCGCCGTGACGTGGTTTAGATGGCCGGGGTTTAGCAATATGCCGGATTTTCTCGACCGCCTTTCCTTGTCCACCTGTTGGTGTTCCGGCCGCCACACGGACGGCTATGCGATGGCGGAGGAAATGGCCGCCTTGGGGTTCAAGCGGATTGAGCTGAGTCACGGTATCCGGATTTCGCTTGTTCCGGGCCTACTCCAGGCCTTGGAGGATGGCGTCATTGCTGTATCTTCCATCCATAATTTCTGTCCACTGCCGAACAGCGTGCAGCATGCGGCTCCGAACCTCTTCCAGCCGTCTTCTTTGGACCCGCGTGAACGCGAGCTCTGGCAGCGGTACACCCGTCAGACCATTGATTTTGCGGGAAAAGTCGGCGCCCAACATGTTGTCATGCATTCCGGAAGCGTATCTTTTCTGTTGTTGCCTCCAAGGCGAGGCTTGAGGCGATGGATTGAAGGCTCAGACTTGGGAAGAGAAGCGCTTGGGAAAGATCCGGAGTTCGCGCAATGGCGGGAGCGGGCCGTGCGACGCATTCGGCGCGCTTCGCAAAAGAGACTGCCCCATGTATGGGCGTGTTATGACGCGGTTTTACCGATGGCTGAGGAGCGGGGGGTCCGCTTGTGCGTGGAAAACCGTGAAGGTCTTGAAGAATTGCCAATGGATGCTGACTTTCCGGTATTCCTGGAGAAAATGCAAAAATCCGACAGTGCCGGCTTCTGGCATGATACCGGCCATGCCCGGGTCAAGGAACAACTCGGGCTCTTGGAGCACAGGGCGCATCTGGAGGCCGTTGCGCCTCTATTGAGCGGGTTTCACCTGCATGACGTGGATGAAAAAGGGGAGGACCATAAAGTTCCGGGGAGGGGGAACATCGATTTCAAGATGGTTGCTTCGTTTTTCGAGCCCCACCACCAGCTTGTGCTCGAATTGAATCCAGGGCTCTCCTCGGATGATGTGCGTGCGGCCCGCGATTACATTGGAGGGCTTGTCGGCTGATTTTGCGCTTTGCGCAAAATCCCGTCACTCGCTCTGCGAGTGACGGGGTGGTTGCGAGGTTTGGGCATTTTCGGGAGCAAGATGCTCCCGCTACTTTTATTTCCGAAGTTTTCAATGTCACGGACTCCCGGGGGAGTAAAAAAAGCCCGCGCCGAAAGAACGGCGCGGGCTCGGGCGTTCGGATTTATGCGAAGATCAGAAACTGGAAGTGAAGGAGGCCCCCCACCACAGGTTTGAGTTCGAAGAAATCTCATCGTATTCCTTGCCCGATACACGGGGGCCAATGCTGAGAGATGCATTATCAGTAAACGCATAGCTCAGATCAATTGCGGCGCTCCCATACAAGGCATCCTCCGGATCCCCGGACGCGGTGTCGTCAAAATTCTGGTACCCGGCGGAGGCGGAGAACCCGAGGGTCGTGTTTTCCGTCAGATCGATGTCGTGGCCCATCGTTACCTCAAAAGTCCAGATCTCGTCTTCGAACTCATAGTACAGGTGGGCCGCCGGATCCAGGACCGTATCGAATACAAGGCCTCCATAGAGCTCGAACTGAGAAGCGGAAGTCGCTTCCGGATAGTAGTAGTAGATGGCCCCGTAATCGAATGCCACCAGGTCATTCAATGCAAAGCCATGGCCTGCATAGAAATCGATTTCCGTGGTGTCGGAGGGCGAGTCGGAATCGACGCCATGACTCGACCAGACGCCGGCGTAGAAATCCTCGTAGCTCATTTCGATTCCGGGCTGAAAGGCCTGTTTGTCAAACTGGTCGCCACGGAACACATATTCGGATTCATACCCGAAAGTTATTTCACCCGAGAGTTTGTCACGATCATAAGCATGGAGCGCCGAAGTGGCGCTCGCGATACCGAAGGCTGCGGCAAGGGCAGCAAGGATAGGTTTTGTCATTTTCATCTTTTTTTGTTTTATTGGTTGTTGTTGTGGTTTGACGGGAAAACACGGAAACGAGGCTCCGCCTGATGGCTTTTCCGCAAAAAGAACGCGAGGTGTTTTTTTTACAGTAGTTTCAAGTTATCGCTTTCCCGATAAAACCACTTGCAATTTTCGTACCAACTTGAGGTTTTGCTCAAAAAACGAGCTTTTACGACTCTAGCCCGCCGGGGCTGAAAGACGTTTACAAAAATCGAATGACAATTGGTTAGGCAATGAGAGCTATGCGTTTACTGGTGCGCGCTACTACGATCATAAAATCAAAGTCCCGGCAGTAAATTCCTTGGGTCGTAAAGGGAGCGCCATTTTTGGTTTTCGAGCGTACCGGAGACCTTGAATTCAAGTAAGCGGGGCAATCGGTTGAACAGGTTTCTGAATTTGCCCAGATAAGAGTCCGGTTCGCCGACGTTGCCAACGAGGTTGACCACGACCCGCATATCAAGCTTTTGGTTGAGCAGACCCATTGTTCCGGTGGCTTCAATGCTTGTTTCGGGGCCGTCAATAAAAATCGGCGCAAACTCCAATCGATCCCCGAGTACCTTGAAGTTTGCCTTCATGCGGTTGAGATCGAAGGTGGTGAAATTCAAACGCAGGCTCCCAAGCACGCGCGAAAGGGGGCCGAGCAGCTTGATAGAGGCAAGGTTTTCATCTTTCAGGGTAAAATCCCCGTAACCGAAGAACTCCTCGATATTGCCGGCGGGCGGGCCTTCAAGGCGCAGGTTGAGGTCGAATTGCGGGTCTTTGTTTTCGGAACCCTTTGCTTCCTCCGTTTTGTTGGGTTCGTTGTTTCCGTTGGAGAAAACGGGGTTGAGCAGACGGAACGCTTCCTGTTGGTTCGCTTTTTTGAGATTGAATTCAAGGCGCATGCCGGGTTCCTCTTCCGAGAGCACATCAATAGCGCCGGTACCGTCGCCTCCGGCAAAACCGAAACGAAGGTTTCTGATGTGGCTGTTCTCTTCCCGACCAATAAAATCGAAGCGCAGCGAGTCGAGAGGGATGTTTTTGTAGCGCAGTGGGCCGCGGGAATCCGCGGAGAATTTGACGTAATCGCGTCCCCGGAATTCGGTGTATGCATCATGGAAATACACGCCTTCCAAAATGACTTCCGGGGCGCGGGTCGTTTTGATATCGCGCATGTGACGGGTGATGCCGTCCTCCAGCAAGGCGCGCGCCGTATCCAGTCGCAGGTGGCTTTCAAGTTTGTATCGGACGGACATCGGGGCCTTAAGGGAATCATCGCGCGTAGTAAAGGCAAGTCGGCCCCGGACGCGTCCCTCCGGCGTGCGGATGCGCATCGGGTGAATTTGAATGTAACGTTTTTTGCCTCTGACAATCATCCCGGCCTTGTTTACCGGAACCTCTTTGAAAGTAAAATCCCGAGCTTCGGCACGGCCGAAGAAACGATCGGCCACTTTTTCCCGGATATTCCCGTGAATCAGGAAATCAGCGCTTGAGAAGCTCTCCGGAGGAAAAGAAAAGGGTTGAAAAATCGCCGTCCACCAATCCGGAAGCAATGGATTGTAGGCATCGGGGGCGCCGTAGCCTGCGAACCAGAGACTGTAATTGCCATTGTCGGGAGTGAGCCGGAACTCCATTCTGACCTGTTCTCCGGCGCGTTGCACAAGGGCATTGTCGAGTTCCAGTAGCCCGGGCTGATAAGAAACGCGAGCGCGGATGTGATCAAACACAAGATCCTCGACCCCGACCCGGTGCGCCCGTACCCGTAATTTTGCAGACTTGAGTGCAAAGTCGGGGTCAAACTCAAGCTTCGCGTTGTAATAAGGTGGAGCTGCAAAGTGGAAAGGGGGCAATTTATCGGCGATAGCATGGGGTAGCATGGAAAAGAGATCGACGCTGCCGTTGGCATGCACGGTTCCGCTGCGCTCTTCAACGTCGAGGGCGCCGGCAAGGCCGAATGCGCCGTGAAGGCCATCGGCCGATCCTTGAAATTCGATTTTCGGGAGCGTGTCCAATTGTATTGTCAGCAGGGGATTTTCGAAATCCCGTCCTTCTATTTCCAGATGACGGGCGGCGAATTCGAATTTGCCGCCCTTTTTCTCGAAAAGGCGGCGCCATTGATCCGGGGCAATATGCGCGCGCAAAGCTTTCGCGGTTACGGGGTGTTCCGCAAGGTTCAGCTCTTGCGCGAAGATTTTGATCGGAGACTTCGCCCGGAGGCTTCCGTCTCGCAAATGAAGTTTTGCCTGTGCGAGGAAGTTTGTTCCGGAAACTTCAGGGTGCGCGATGCCGGGAGCAAATAGCCGGGCGGCCAGACCGGTTTTTGTGTCGCTGGAAAAATCCAGATTGAAGCTCAGTGTCGGTTGGTCAAAGAATGAAAAGCGTTCTTTTTCCTTGAGTCCGGTGGCCAAGAGCTCGAATAGCTTGGGGAGGGAGGTGTCGTCAAGTGGTTCGGGCGGTTCCAGCGCGTCCTTTTTATCGGTCCATTGAATTGAGCCGCGCAGCCGGATATTTTCATGCATTGCTGCGAAAGCGTTTATTCGCGGGCGATTGCCAGCGGCCGTCCCGCTCAGGGCGATTTTTTCCAGGACCGGAGTGCGTTTTCCGCCCGGGGCATAAACGGCGGGCAAGTGAATGGCTCCGTTCACCACGGAAAATTCCCTTAGCCCAAAAGACGAATTGTCGTCCTCGCTCGGCCCCCAATGCAGCACTGCGGCCTCGGCTTCCAGAAAGGGTCGCCGGATATTCGTTTGAAAGAGTTCAATGCCGCCCAGCCATATACCGCCGTCCGGTTTCAAGCGTCCTTCTTTGACCTGCATGCGAGCCTCCGGGAAGGGCTGAAGTTGCCGTATAAAGTGGTTGAGAGCCACTTCCGGAATGGGAACATGGCCGCGCAGCATAAAGCAGCCGGCAACGAAAGCCTGGAAGGTGAAAAGAACCAGCAGGACGCCGTTTACGAACCATTTAAAGATGGTTCCGGTTGCTGTTCTTCCCCGGGAGGCCATTTTCTGAAAGGCGGTGCGTGTCAGTTCCCTTCGTCGGCTCCTTCGGATGCGTCTTCAGTCGGCGAGGGCTCGGGGAGCGATTCGACCGAGTCCGGCGGAGGGACCTCCGAACCTGTCATTTCCGGAGGCAATTCCATGGATTCGGCAAGGACGTGGAGCGCATCAAGCAGTTTCGGCGTCGTTTCGAATAGCACATCTTTGGACTCCGAGCCGCCAACTTGAAGCGTGCCGGACAGTCGTTCTGTGAAAACGTAAGCGCGGGTTTCTTCGCGGGTGGCGTCGCCTCCTCCGGGAAGCATGATGTCGGCTTGCAAGCGGTAGATCCAAGGGTGTTCCTCTCCTTCTTCTTCTTCTTCCGGTTGGTAGCTTGGAGCGTAGCTGTCCTCCAGGTATTTTTTTACTTCAAACCGCCGGAGGCACTGAACGAGGGTGAGAAGGGCGGAACGGCGTTGTTCGGGAAGATCTTTGAAGGTTTTATCCCAAGGGGCCGCATTTGTTTCTTCTTCTTCTTCTTCTTCTTCTTCTTCT
>JBKGYB010000120.1:0-6403 GCA_046546295.1 Opitutales bacterium
AAAAAAGGCGCACTCCCTACCCCTAAGGAGTGCGCCTACCATTATCTACTTTAGTTACCCCAAAACTCCCTTGCGGGAGAAAAGTTGATGTTGTCAATCAAACATGCCTTCCGAGGAAGGCAAGAACTTTTTTAATTTTTTTTAGGCACGCATTTACAGCGTCCTTTTTCCTTGTCTAAAATGTGGAAAAGTGGTGCGGGGAGTACCCCACAACCCCGCACCACAAGCATTTCCGCTTAGTTTTGCTAACCCAAAAGAAAGCATGAAACCTATGAAATGCATGGCCTTACAGTCAGCTTCCGTTCATCAAAGTTCCGAACAAAAAGAAAAATTTTTGGGTTTTTTATGACTGTGCCAACGAAATCGCATATTTCCGGCGCCCGAAAGCTCGCATATGACAGTGATCATGCTATAATCAGGCCCATGAAATTTTCCAAAAGCACGGAAGATGCCATTGCGGATTTTCGCGGCGTTCCCCGCTCTGAAACAAGCGTGTCGCTCAAGGAGCCGGTCGCTCTGGATGATTTGGTCGCCGCCCTGAAAGAGCAATACCAACTCGAAAAGCCGGGGCCGGAACGGGTGCTGGTGGAGAACTGGGAGGCTGTTTTCGGCCCGGGCCTCGCCCATCGTTGTCACCCAGTGCGGATCAAGGACGAACACACCTTGATCGTCTCGGTCGCAAACCAGACGCTGCGCTCTGAATTACAGTTCCGGAAGCGGGAACTCCTGAAAAAAATCCGCGGGCTTGAACACTGCGGCTCGATCCGCGAACTGGTTGTCCGAAGCTAAGGGCTTGTCAGGCTGCTAACCGCATAACATCTTACCGCCAATATGCGCACCTATCTCGAACTACTCCGCAATGTCCTGGAAACCGGCGCCTATCGCGGGGATCGCACCGGCACAGGCACCTACTCCATCTTCGGGGCACAGGTCCGCTTCCCCCTGGAGCCGGATTTCCCGCTCCTGACGACCAAAAAGGTCCATCTGCGCTCCATCATTCATGAACTGCTCTGGTTTCTCAGCGGCGAAACAAATATCCGCTACCTGAAGGAAAACAAAGTGAGCATCTGGGACGAATGGGCCGACGAAAACGGCGAGCTGGGCCGTGTATACGGAGCGCAATGGACGGATTGGCGGGCGCCGGACGGCAGCCGCATCAACCAGATCGCCGAGGTTGTCGAAGCCCTGCAAAAGAACCCGGAAAGCCGCCGGCACCTCGTCTGCGCATGGAATCCGGGAGAACTCAAGCATATGGCGCTCCCCCCCTGCCACGCGCTCTTTCAGTTCTACGTGGCGGACGGACAGCTCAGCTGTCAGCTGTACCAGCGCAGCGCCGATATTTTCCTCGGCGTTCCGTTCAACATCGCTTCCTACGCGCTGCTTACAAAAATGGTCGCTCAAGTCTGCGGTTATCAAGCGCGGGAATTTATCCACACCTTCGGCGACCTGCACCTCTACTCCAACCATGTGGAGCAGGCGCAACGCCAACTCAGCCGCGAGCCCCGCGCCCTGCCCCAAATGAAACTCAACCCCGCCGTGAAGCGCCTCGAAGACTTTCGCTTCGAGGACTTTGAGCTGTGCAATTACGACCCGCACCCGGCGATCCCCGCTCCGATCGCCGTCTGAATGGCCCGGCGACGCTTTCAATCCTCGTTTTAACAGAGTCCTGATCCTGCCATGCCAAGTTTCAAAGCCATCGCCGCCATGTCGGAGAACCGGGTCATCGGTCATTGCGGAAGCATTCCATGGCATCTGCCGGAGGATTTCAAGTGGTTCAAAAAAACCACGATGGGCGACATCCTGTTGATGGGCCGAAAAACCTATGCCTCTATCGGGCGTCCTCTGCCCGGACGTGAAACCATCGTCCTCACCAAGACGGCATCCGGATTGCCCGGCGTACGCTGTGTGCCGGACCTCGAAACGCTGGACCAAATCGAAACCGAGAAAACCATCTGGGTCGCGGGCGGCGCGACGATTTACCGCCTCCTGCTCCCGCGCTGCGCCGAGCTCTACCTCACACGGGTCCATCGCACGGTCGAAGGCGACACGTTTTTCCCCTCATTTGAGGCTGCATTCCAATATACGGAAGCACTCGAAACAAAGGATGCATTTACCATCGAGCGCTGGGTGCGCCGGTGACTCCGGTCAAAGCGCGTCGAACGTGTTTTGGACCGATGCCGGCTTTACCTGGGATGCTCACGGAATATCGAAATTTCCACGCTTCAATCTTGGCCTTTATCCGAACCCTGCCAATACTGCCACCCTATGTCTGGTTCCCTTTACCTGCTCGATGGCATGGCGCTCGCCTACCGCGCCCATTTCGCCCTGATCCGCAACCCGGTTTACACCTCCGGGGGCTTCAATACCTCGGCCATTTTCGGCTTCACCGCCACACTGATCGAGCTGATGACCAACCGCCGGCCGGACCATCTCGCCGTGGTCTTTGATACGGACGCTCCCACCGAACGACATGAACTGCACGCCGAGTATAAGGCGAACCGCGAAGAAATGCCCGAAGACCTGGCCGCCGCCCTGCCCCACCTCAGCCGTATTGCGGAAGCCTTCGACATTCCGGTCCTGAAACGCGACGGCTACGAGGCCGACGATATTATCGGGACACTCGCTCACCGCGCGATAGCGGATGGTTTTGACGAAGTCTTCATGGTCACTCCGGACAAGGATTTCGGGCAACTCGTAACCGATTCGATCAAAATGTACCGCCCCTCCCGTCAGGGCGACGGCGCGGAAATTCTCGGCGTGGAGGAAGTCAAAAAAAAGTGGGGCATTCAACGGGTGGAGCAAGTGATCGATATGCTGGGTCTTTGCGGCGACAGCTCCGACAATATACCCGGCGTCCCCGGGATCGGGCCGAAAACCGCGGAAAAATTACTCGCCTCCTACGATACCGTGGAAAACCTGATCGAACACGCGGAGGAATTAAAAGGCAAACAACAGGAGCGCATACGCGAACACGCGGAGCAGGCGCATTTGTCCAAGAAACTTGCCACCATCCAACTCGATGTCCCGATCGAAATCAACTGGGACGACTTGCGCCTGCGGCCGCCGGAACCGGAAAAAATCGCTCCCCTGTTCGCCGAGTTTGAATTCCGCACGCTCGGCAAACGCCTGTTCGGCAGCGGGTTCGTCGCCAGTGAAACACCGCCCGACCTGGTCCTGCGCAGCGAGGACGACGAACAGGAAACCAATGACAATGCAGCATCCGGCGCCACGGAAACTCCGCCGCCACAGGCTCTTTCCCTGGACAAGATCCATGACCTCGAAACCAGCTACGCGGTAGCCGACACGGCGGAAAAACAAAACGAGCTGGTGGCAACGCTTCGATCCAACGGATTTTTTGCCTTCGACACGGAAACCACTCAACTGAACCCGCGCCATGCGCAACTCATCGGCATTTCCTTAGCGACCGCTCCGCGCAAGGGCTGGTTTGTGCCGATACCACGCGATGCAGCGGAACGTGAAAACGTTCTCGCGCGATTTCGCCCTGTTTTCACAAACCCCGACATCACAAAAATCGGGCACAATCTGAAATTCGACCTCGCCATTCTGGCGGAACAAGGCGTTCACACCCGGGGCTCCTGTCACGACACCCTGCTGGCGCACGCATTGCTCGAACCCGAACAGCGCCACAACCTCGACAAGCTGGCCGAAGACCTGCTCCAGTATACACCGATACCTTTCTCCACGGTCGTCCCGGAAGTCCGTAAAGGCGAAACCATCGACTACACGGCGGTCGACCCGAGCCTGTTGGCCGACTACGCGGTGGAAGACGCGGATCTCGCCCTCCGGCTCTGGCAACGTTTTGAGCCGGAGCTCGAATCCTGCGGACAGGACCGGGTGTTCTACACTATCGAATCCCCGCTCCTTCATGTCCTGGTCGATATGGAGCGCGCAGGCATCCGCATGGACGAAGAAGCGCTCGCCGAAACCGGACGTTCCCTGAACGACCAGCTCATCGAATTGAAGGAGGCCGTGCACGCCGCAGCAGGACGGGAGTTCAACCTCAACTCTCCGAAGCAGCTGGGCGAAGTGCTCTTCGACGAACTCAAGCTCGTCGAAAAACCGAAAAAAACAAAGACCGGCCAATACGCGACCAGTGAACGGATCCTGACCACACTCGCGCCGCGCCACCCGATCGTCGCACAAATCCTGGAATACCGTCAGCTGAGCAAACTCAAAAGCACCTACGTCGACGCCCTGCCCCAAAGCGTCGACCCTGCGACCGGTCGCATTCATACAAACTTCGGACAACTTCAGACCAGCACCGGCCGCCTGACCTCAAACGACCCCAACCTTCAGAACATTCCGGTGCGGAGCGAGCGCGGACGCGAAATCCGCAAAGCCTTCGTGCCCCGGGAAGGCTGGCGACTGCTGGCCGCGGACTACTCGCAGATCGAACTGCGCATTCTGGCCGCCCTGACCGGCGACGACGGCCTGCTCGAAGCCTTTCGAGCGGGACGCGACATTCACACCACCACCGCAGCCCGCATCTTCCGTGTTCCCATCGAATCGGTCACGCGCGAACAACGCGGAACCGCAAAAATGGTTAATTTCGGCATCCCCTACGGCATCTCCGCTTTCGGACTGGCCCAGCGCCTCGGCGCCGTATCGCGGGCCGAAGCCCAGGAAATCATCGACAGCTATTTTGCCGAATTCCCCGCCATTCCAGACTACATGGAGCAGGTGAAAGCGGGAGCCCGCCAAAACGGCTATGTCGAAACAATAACCGGCCGCCGCCGCTACCTGCGCGATATCAACTCGGCCAACGGCACCATCCGCTCGGCCGCCGAGCGCAACGCAATCAATATGCCCATTCAGGGGACAGCAGCCGACATGATCAAACTCGCGATGATCCGCATCCACCGCGAGCTTGCCGCACAAGAACTCAATACCCGACTGCTGCTTCAAGTGCACGACGAACTCGTCTTCGACCTTGATCCATCCGAGGAAACCGCCGTCCGCCACCTCGTCTCGGAAGGGATGCGCCATGCCCTGCCATTGAATTGCCCCATTGAAGTCGAGATTGGCGCCGGAGAAAACTGGCTCGAAGCGCACTGACCGCTACCTCGAAAAAAAAAGCATTTGGCGGTTGAAAAAATATAACCGCGTTCAATGCTTGCATTCTTTAGCGAGCTTTTTCATAAGCACCGCTTACTTTACGTAAAATTTTCTAAAACCAACCTAATCAATAAAACAAATGCCAGTAGCAACACCTGAACAATACGCCGCCATGCTCGATGCCGCGCAAAACGGCAACTACGCCTATCCGGCGGTCAACGTCACTTCGATCACAACGATTAACGCGGCCCTGAAAGCTTTTGCCGACGCAAAATCCGACGGCATCATACAAGTATCCACGGGTGGCGGACAATTCGCATCCGGTCTTGAAGTAAGCGATGCGGCCTTTGGAGCCATCGCACTGGCGGAGGCCACTCACCGTCTTGCGGAAAAATACGACATCCTGGTCGCGCTGCACACGGACCACTGTCACCCCGCCAAGGTCGACGGCTTCCTGAAGCCTCTGCTCGAAGCATCCCGTCAGCGCATCGCCGAAGGCAAGGGCCCGCTCTTTCAATCGCATATGTACGACGGCTCCGAATTGCCCCTCGAAGAAAACATGGAAGTTTCGAAAGGATTGCTCAAGGAGTGTGCGGAACTCGACATCATTCTCGAAATCGAAGCCGGCGTTGTCGGCGGCGAGGAAGATGGACATGATACCTCGGGCATAGCGGCCGACAAGTTATACACCACGCCCGGTGACATGGTAACAGTGCATGAATCCCTCAACGGCATCGGCCGTTTCCTGTTCGCCGCCACCTTCGGCAATGTTCACGGCTCCTACAAGCCGGGAGCGGTCAAACTCAAGCCCGCCATCCTCCGGGACGGCCAGCAGGCCGTCGCCGACAAATACGGGGAAGAAGCACGCTTCGACCTGGTTTTCCACGGCGGTTCCGGTTCCGAACTCAGCCAAATCCGCGAAACCCTCGACTATGGCGTGGTGAAGATGAACATCGACACCGATACGCAATACGCCTTCACCCGTCCGATCGTCACGCACATTTGTGAAAACATTGAAGGCGTGCTGAAAATTGACGGCGAAGTGGGCAACAAGAAAGTCTACGATCCGCGGAGCTACTTGAAAAAGGCCGAAAAGAGCATGGCCGAGCGCCTGGTCCTGGCCTGTGAAAATCTCCGCTCCGACGGCAAAACCATCGCAGGGACGGTCTGACGCAATTCTGCGAACTTAAGCCATTTCATTCGTAGCGCGGTTCCGTTTCCCGCAGGGCGCATGCGCGTCAACCTTGGAAATCATCCTAGTCGGCTGTAACAGGTTTTCTTTCGTAGCGTGCAGTCAGCAAACGTCCCCGTAAGGTTTTTATAGAGG
>JBKGYB010000121.1:0-6355 GCA_046546295.1 Opitutales bacterium
GCTTGTTGGTTATTTTTCATTGCAATTCGGCGGGAGGGGGGATGGAGTCTTCCACTTCATTATGAAAGTACTAGTAGCAGATAAAATCTCGCCCATCGGCATTGATTTGTTCAAAGCGGAAGAAGGCTTTGAAGTAATCGAGGCCTATGGCTCCTCTCACGAACAGATCATTGAATTGGCCAAAGATGTCGACGCCATCGCGGTGCGCTCGGAAACAAAGGTCACGGCGGATGTTTTAGCTGCGGCCGAAAACCTGAAGGTCGTGGGCCGGGCGGGCGTCGGTGTGGACAATATTGATATTGAGGCCGCCACGGAGAAGGGGGTGATTGTGATGAATACGCCGACCGGCAATACTTTGGCCACGGCCGAACTCACGTTCACTCACATGATGTGCGGCACGCGTCCGATCGTCCAAGCTTGCGCCCGTATGCGCGAGGGTGGCTGGGATCGGAAGAAATTCACCGGTTCGGAATTAAACGAAAAGGTGCTGGGTATTCTCGGGATGGGGCGTATCGGCACGGAGCTGGCTCGCCGCGCAATGGCATTCAATATGACGGTTCAGGCCTATGACCCGTATTTGACGGAGTCGCGGGCGAAAAGTCTCGGGGTGTCGCATGTCGACCTTGATACAATCATTGAGAGTTCGGACTATATTACGGTTCACGTTCCGATGACGGATAAGACGAAGCACCTGCTGAACGCCGATGCGTTCAAGCGCATGAAGGACGGGGTCCGTGTCTTCAATTGCGCCCGCGGGGGCATCATCGACGAATCCGCGCTCATCGACGCTTTGGAGAGCGGGAAAGTGGCCGCCGCCGGTTTGGATGTTTATGAAGACGAGCCGTTGGCGGAGGACAGCCCCTTGCGCAAAGTGGAGAACCTTGTGTTGACGCCTCATCTGGGAGCCTCCACGCAGGAAGCACAGGAGAATGTGGGGATTGAAGTGGCCCGGCAAATGATTGATACGCTGAAGGGCAAAATGGTCCGTAATGCGTTGAATATGCCCTCGGTCGACCCCAAGGTTTTCGAAAAGCTTGCCCCTTACATCAAGCTCGGGGAAAAACTGGGGACCTATGCCCAGCAACTCGTCAGCGAGAGCGTCGAGAAGCTCACCGTTCGTTACTATGGGAAAATCACCGAGCTCGATACGATGCCGTTGACGTATTCCATTCAGCGCGGCTATCTGCGGGAAATTTCCGATAATGTGAACGATGTGAACGCTCCGAAGAAATTGGAAAATCTCGGCATTCAGACGGAGCAGGTGAAGACCTCCGGCCACGCCGAGTTTACCGAACTCATCGAGGTGGAATTGACCGGCAAGAGCGGGACAAAGCGGACGGTGGCGGGCACCCTGATGGGCAAGACCCAGACCCCGCGCATTGTTTCGATTGATGGCTACGGGCTGGAAGTCGATGCGGAGGGCGTACACCTCGTTCTACTAAACAAGGACCAGCCGGGCATTATCGGCTTCATCGGCAACACGCTCGGCGAGGACGAAGCCAATATCGCCAACATGTCGCTCAGCCGGGGGCAGGACGACGGCGTCGCGCTCAGTGTCTACGAGTTGGATAGCATGCCGTCGAAAGCCGCTGCGAAAAAGCTGGTGGAACACCCGGCGATCAAAAAATACCGTCTTATCCGACTTTAAACGATTATGGATGGCGTTCTCATAGCAATCGTCTCGCTCGTCGGGTATTTAATAGGATCGATCAGTTTTGCCGTTCTGGTTGCCCGCGCCCGTGGGGTGGATGTATTCACCACGGGCAGCGGCAACCCGGGCGCGACAAATGTCAGACGGTCGCTCGGCCCGGCGCTCGGCAACACGGTATTTGTCCTGGATGCGTTGAAGGGGGCGGTGGCGGCCGCCTGGCCTCTTTTGCTGTTGGATGGCTCGGATAATTCGGTTTTGCAGCTGGCGATTATCAGTCTTGTGGCGGCAATCATCGGTCATAGTTATTCGATTTTTCTTCGCTTCCGCGGGGGCAAAGGGGTCGCCACCACCATGGGAGGCCTGCTGGTGGTGATGCCTTGGGCGCTCCTTATCGGACTGGTTGTCTGGCTGGCGGTCTTTTACCTGTCGAGGATTGTGGCTCTGGCCTCCGTCTTTTTCGCTTTAAGTCTTCCGATCGCCGCCTGGTGGGTGTATGGCGGCTCGGAAGATATACGTTTTCAACTCGGCGTCTTGCTGACCCTGCTCATTGTATTGCGGCACCGATCAAATTTTGTCCGGCTTTTGCAGGGCAAAGAGAATCGTTTCAACGGACAATGAGCGAAAAACGCACGATCCGGATCGGGATGCTCGGCTTTGGCGTCGTCGGACAGGGTGTTTGGAAAAACATCGAGAACAACCGGCAGGCGCTGGAATACCGGCTCGGTGTCCGCTTGGAGCTTGCCCGGATAGTTGTGAAGGATCCTTCCAAGAAGCGTGCGGTCGAGGCGCCCCCTTCCTGCTACACGACGGATCCCGGCGCCGTGGTGGAAAACCCGGACATTGATATTGTCTGCGAGTTGATGGGCGGAATCGGGGAGGCCTTCGAATACACACGCAGGGCCTTGGAGGCGGGCAAGATCGTGGTGACCGCAAACAAGGCGTTGATTTGCGAGCACGGCGAAGCGCTCTTCGAGCTCGCCCGCCGGAGCGGGGGTCATTATTTTTATGAAGCGTCCGTAGCGGGGGGGATCCCTATCATCAAGACGCTTCGCGAGGCACTCGTGGCGAACCGGTTCAAACTTATTTTCGGCGTGCTCAACGGGACCTCCAATTATATCCTTACGCGCATGGAGCGGGAAGGCCTGGGTTTTGAAGAGACCCTCGGGGATGCCCGCAGGCTGGGCTATGTGGAAGCCGATGAATCGCTCGACCTTGACGGCATTGATGCGGGCCACAAAGCGGTGATTCTATCTTTCCTCGCTCACGGCAAATGGGTGCAACTGGATGAAATCATTTGCGACGGTATTCGGGAAATAACCACGAACGATATGGCGAATGCCCGGGATCTGGGCTATAAAATCAAATTGCTGGCGATAATCGCGCGTGATTTTCAAGCCAACAAATTGTCCATTCGTGTGCATCCGGCCTTGATTTCCCGGGACGAAGTGATTGCCGGTGTGGATGGCGTCTATAACGGAGTAAGCGTGACCGGAGATGTCGTGGGAACAACCGTCCTGATCGGACGAGGGGCGGGGCAGGACGCGACTTCGAGTTCGGTGATCAGCGATATCGCGGACGCGGTGTTTGCGCTCCAGGGGGCGCCTAAACCCGTCATATCCGAAGAGGAGGACGCGGAGATTTATCGGGAACTGGCCCGAGGCCTGGAGTTGGCCCCGCCCGGCGAGCTGTCCTGTCGTTACTACCTGCGCATCCATGTAAAAGATGAGGAAGGGGTGCTTGCCCGGATCTCCAATCTTCTCGCGGAGCGGCATATAAGTTTTGCCACGGTCAATCAAAAAGAGTTGCCGGATGGGAGCGCCCTGCTCATGGTAACGACGCATTTGACCCGCGAACCTGTTATTCTCGAAGCAAAAGAAGCTCTTGCCGCAGCGGACGAAGTGTTGAGCAAGCCCGTAAGCTTTCGAATATTTGAACCGGTCGAACACTGATCCGTTGCTTGCTCCGGAAGCGATCCCCACAAAAAAATTCAATTCATGGCACGCATTGTTCAGAAATACGGCGGCACTTCGGTTGGCGATGTGGACCGCATACGGGATGTGGCGCGGCGAATAAAGGAAACGGTTGAGGCGGGCAATGAAGTGATTGTTGTGGTATCGGCCCGGTCCGGCGTGACGAATGAGTTGATCGGGCGCGCGATGGACTTGAATCCGGAGCCGGACGTGCGGGAAATGGACATGCTGCTGGCGGTGGGCGAGCAGGAAACGATTGCCCTGACCGCGATGGCGCTTCATGCGATCGGCGTGCCCGCCGTATCCCGCACGGGTCTTCAGGCGGGAATTTTGACCGATCCCGAACACACCCGCGCGCGGATCACGCGAATTTCCGGGGGCGACATCAAGGAGCAATTGGCCGAAGGCAAGGTTGTCATTCTGGCGGGCTTCCAGGGGCATTCGGAGACCGGCCAGATAACCACCCTCGGACGGGGCGGCTCGGACCTGAGCGCGATCGCCATTGCGTCGGCGCTCAATGCGGATCTCTGCCAGATTTGCACGGATGTGGACGGCGTGTATACCGCAGACCCCCGCGTCGTGCCCCGGGCGCGAAAGCTCGCCGCGATTTCCTACGAGGAGATGCTGGAATTGGCGAGCAGCGGGACCAAGGTCATGCAGAACCGTGCGGTTGAGTTTGCCCAGAAATTCAATGTAAAGTTTGAAGTCCGTTCCAGTTTCAACAATAACCCGGGAACCATCGTGAAAGAAGAAGCAGCTTCCATGGAAGATGTCACGGTAAGTGGCATCGCACTCGACACGAACCAGGCGAAAATCGTGGTGAGCGATTTGCCCGACCGTCCGGGCACTGCCGCCAAGCTATTTCAGGCGCTGGCTGATGCGGGAATCAGCGTCGATATGATCGTCCAGAATCTGGGCCGGCAGGGGAAGGCGAACATGACCTTCACCGTGGCCCGGGACGACATTCGTCGGGCGGAAGAGGCCGTTCTCACCTCCTTTCCCGACGAGGTGAGCGGGCGGCTCTTCGAAGCGAGCGACCTTGCCAAGGTCTCGGTGGTTGGCGTGGGCATGCGTTCCCACTCCGGAGTGGCGGCGAAACTGTTCAAAGTGCTCGCGGATGCGGGGGTGAATATCCAGCTGGTGAGCACATCGGAAATAAAGATCGCGGTCGGCATAGATCCAAAGGACGCGCAAGCTGCGACACGGCTGGTACACAGCGCGTTCGAGCTGGACGAGGGAAGCGGCCCCGATTCCTGAGGGAAACGGAACAATGCGTTACATCAGCACACGCGGTCAGACGCCCTCCGTCTCTTTTTCCACTGCGGTGGAGCAAGGCCTCGCCCCGGACGACGGACTTTATCTGCCCGAAGAATTGCCGGACTTGAGCGGTATTGTCGAAGACTGGGCCCGTCTGGATTATCCTGCATTGACCGAAGCGTTTTTCGGGCTTTTTGCCACGGATATCGAACGCTCCGAACTGAGCCATATTGTTGCGCGTTCTTATACACGTTTCGACCACGAAGCGATCGCTCCGGTCCGGCGTTTGGATGACGACTTGTATGTGCTCGAATTGTTTCACGGGCCGACGCTTGCGTTCAAGGATTTCGCGCTGCAGTTGCTGGGTAATTTGTACGAGTCCCAGATCGCCCGAACCGGGCGGCCGATCGCCGTTCTGGGCGCGACTTCCGGAGACACCGGGGCCGCCGCGATTCACGGCCTTCTGGGGAAGGAGGGCGTCGCTTCCTTTATCCTGTATCCGGACGGCCGGATCTCCGGATTGCAGGAGCGCCAGATGACCTGCACGGGTGCGGACAATGTGTTTCCCCTCGCGATTCAAGGGAGTTTTGATGACGCCCAGAGCGCGATGAAGGAGGTGTTCGGGGACCGGAAATTTGCCGGATCCGTCGGGCTCTCGGCGGTGAACTCGATCAACCTGGCCCGTATACTCGCGCAGTGTGTTTACTATATTTATGCGTTCTTTCGTTTGCCGCGGGCAATCCGTGAGACGACCACCTTTGTCGTGCCAACGGGGAATTTCGGCAATGTCCTGGCCGGTTGGATGGTGCGACGGATGGGCCTGCCAATTCGAGGTTTCCGGGTGGCGACCAACCGGAACGATATTTTGCACCGGCTTTTCCGGACGGGGCGCTACGAGCTGGATTCGGTTGCGGCGAGCCTGGCCCCGTCCATGGACATACAGGTGGCCTCAAATTTCGAGCGCTTCCTCTACTATGCGGAGGGGGGCGATTGTGCCCGAGTGCGCTCCATTATGAGCGCCTTTAAGGAAACCGGGCAATATGCATTCGAAAACTTCGACGGCTCCGCATTCAGCAGTTCCCGGACGGATGATGCCGAAATCACGGAAAACATTCGGCGCGTGTACCGAAAATACGATTACATCGTCGATCCGCACACGGCCTGCGGTTTTTCCGATTCCGGCGATAAGGGCCCGCGGATTGTTCTGGCCACGGCCCATCCCGCGAAATTTCCCGAGACGATCCAAGCGGCGATCGGGCGGGAAGTAACGCACCCGACGCTTGAACGTTTGAAACAGCGCGAGGTGATCAAGCACCCGGTGGATCCCGAGCCCGAAGCCATCAAGACCTTCATTCGCGCGCACAGCTCCTGATATTTTGCGCTTTGCGCACGATGCTGGAGTTTGGACATTTTCGGCGCGCAGGCTTCCAGCCTGTTAATCCTAAAAAGATTAATACAACCACTGATGGACACTGAT
>JBKGYB010000122.1:0-6293 GCA_046546295.1 Opitutales bacterium
GTGGAGTGGTGGAGCCCCGACCAGCGGGCGGGTTCCCCTCGCATGGCTCGGCGGGATTTCGCTTCGCTCTATGGGTGGTTTGGGGAGTCGCTTTATGTCGCGATTGGAGCCTTTGTAGCGGAGCGGGGTTATCCCGCGATTTTTGGACCAACAGGGCTGGTTCCCCCCGCATGGCTCCCGGACTCCGCCCGATAGCCCGATGAACGCGACGTAAATCCGGTCCCCGCGAGCCGCGGCCCAATACGATTTTCCATTAATATGGCTTGATTATTTTGTGTATGTATTTAGTTTTGCTAATGGAAGTAATTGCGCGGCAACTCTAACATTCCGTCCTGATTCGGGTTTATTGCACGCCCTTTTGGACGCTATAACCATTATTAATATGAAACGAAGAGATTTTATCCTGAAGAGTATAGGCGGGGGTGTTTATCTTGGATCCGCGGCAACATTTGGCGGGTTGTCTACCTTGTTTGCGGGCGGGCAAAGCGAAAGATCGTATGATCTTGTAGCGGTGCGCGGAGGCGAAGCGGCGGCGATGTTTGACAAGGGCATCGCGGCACTTGGCGGAATGACGAAATTCGTTTCAAAAGGACAGACGGTTTTGGTAAAACCCAATATAGGTTGGGACAGGCCGCCGGAGCTGGCCGCGAATACGAACCCCGCGCTCGTCGCTCGAATTATCAAGCACTGCAGGGATGCGGGCGCCCGCCGGATTTATGTATTTGACCATACCTGTGACGATTGGCGTGTGTGTTATAAAAACAGTGGAATCGATGAGGCTGCACAGGATGCGGGCGCCAAAGTGGCTCCGGGGAATTCGCAGGGGTATTACCATGAAGTTTCAATACCGGACGGAAAGACCCTCAGCTCGGTCAAGGAGCACGAGCTCCTGGAGGAGTCGGACGTATTTATCAATGTGCCGGTTTTGAAGCATCACGGAGGAGCCTCCATAACCGTGTCCATGAAGAACCTGATGGGGGTTGTTTGGGATCGTCGCTATTATCACAAGAACGGGCTGCACCAGTGCATCGCCGACTATACGACTTGGCGGAAACCCGACCTTAATGTGGTCGATGCCTATCGGGTGATGATGAGGAACGGACCGCGGGGAGGTTCAAAGGAGGATGTGGTTACCATGGAAGCGCAAATCATATCGCCTGATATTGTTGCCGCTGACTCGGCTGCGACCATGATGTTTGGATCAAAGCCCGAGGAGATAAAACACATACGATTAGGCCGGGAAATGGGGGTCGGGCGCATGAAACTCGACGAATTAAATATCAACAGGTTGAAGATGTAAATCGATGAGGATGCGGTTGCTCAAGTATTCAAGGGTTGTTGTCTCACTTTTGTTTTTTCTTGCGAGCGCTTTTCTCTTTGTCGATTTTGCAAGTACGTTTTCCGCTTCCTTTGTCAACGGGGTCGTTTGGATACAGTTTGTTCCATCACTGTTGAAATTCCTTAATGTTGTCGGCATTATCGGCTTTGGTTTTATTGCCGTGCTGGTGGTGACGCTTCTTTTTGGCAGGGTCTATTGCTCAACGGTTTGTCCGCTTGGCATACTGCAGGATATTGTATCCTGGGCATCCCGCTTGTATGCGAGGAAGATCCGAGGGCGCTCCATGCGGTATCGAGCGGCGCCCGCCCGAAACGCGCTGCGTTTTGGCATTCTTGGGATCACGGTTGTTACGTTCCTGTTTGGGAGCGTCTTCATGCTCAACATTCTCGACCCCTTTAGTGTTTTCGGAAAGATTTTTTCAGGGTTGGCAAGGCCGGTGTATTATGCTGCGAACAATCTGACCGCCGACATCCTTCAGGAGCTTGGCATATACAAGCTCTATCACGTCGAAACACGACAAACGAATGTTTTGCCCATTCTCATTCCTGCCTTAATGTTGAGTGTCGTCGGGGTTTTGGCTTTTAAGCGAGGTCGACTTTACTGCAATACTCTTTGTCCGGTCGGCAGTTTCCTGGGGCTGGTTTCAAAGTTTGCAATGTACCGCATTGAAATTGACGGGGCTTTGTGTAATCGATGCGCACAATGCGCGTTGAACTGCAAGGCGGAATGCATAGATCTCAGGAGTAATACCATTGATTTCAGCCGTTGCGTTGGTTGTTTCAATTGCCTGCATGTGTGCGGGCAACAAGGGATCGGGTACCGGAATAAATGGTTTCCTGCAAAAAAGGAACAAAGAGGGGCAGGGGAGACTCCGTTTTCAGGTAGCGCTGCCTCGGGAGAGTCGAATTTGAAGCGTGGCGTTGCCCGGAATGCCGACAAGCCGGAGCTTCAGCCGCGGGATATTCAGGCCTCGCGCAAAAAATCGGACGGAACAGCTTTGTGTGACTGGAATAGAAGAAACTTTCTGTTATCAAGCACGGTTTACGTGATTGGGATTGCAGGCGCATCGCGAGTGATAAATGCTGAAACTCCCGGGGATGTGGACATAAGAGGTGATGTGGATGTCAGTGCAACAAAGCCCTCGACGGTCCCCGAAGATAAAAATTTTCCGATTTCTCCTCCCGGTTCAAATGGGTTAAAGCATTTTACGGAACTGTGTACCGCTTGTCAGCTTTGTGTGAGCGCCTGCCCCACCAACGTCTTGCAGCCCTCGGTCATTGCATACGGTTATTCCGGGATAATGCAGCCTGGCATGGATTACAACGCCAGTTTCTGTAATTATGATTGTGTGAAATGTACGGAGATCTGTCCGACCGGCGCCATTCTCCCACTTAAAATGGAGGAGAAACATCTGACTCAGATTGGAGTGGTGCGCCTTGAGTTGGATAATTGCGTGGTGAAGACGGAAAACACGTCATGTGGCGCCTGTGCGGAGCATTGCCCAACTCAGGCTGTAAAAATGGAGCCGTACAAGGATGGCCTGACCATACCGGAAATTAATGAGGAGCTCTGCATCGGTTGCGGGGCCTGCGAATATATTTGTCCTACGCGCCCCTATCGCGCGATATATGTCGACGGCAACGAAAAACATGCCAAAGCGAAGCCTCCTGACGTGGAAGAACTGAACTACGAGGAATCGGAGGAGGACTTCCCGTTCTAATACAGCAAGAAAGACGATGAATTTGTATGCTCCCCGCAGGAACGCCTTCCACAATAGGCCCCGGCAGTTGGTGGGATTCGTAGCCCATCGCTATTTCCTTATTACACCATGAAAACCCGCGAATTTTGATAACTATGAAATCTCCCGCGCCATTCTCTCGTTCCGCGGTGTTGCCGCGCGCCGTCTCCGGTTTTCAGATCGCGGTCGTCAGCTTGGCTATGCTGCCTTTTCTGTTTCATATAATCCCGATTTCCACGGACACCCCGCTGGGAGCCCGTTTGCTGCCAATCTTCTATGCGCCGTTGCTGGCCGCGCTGTACTTCCGCATGGGCATCGCCGTCGCACTAGCCGCGCTGGTCCCCTGGATCAGCCACATCCTCATAGGAATGCCGATCCCGGAAATGGCTGCGCTGCTGACCATGGAACTGCTTCTTTTCGTGCTTTTTGTGCTCATATTAGTGTCACGGATTGAACGGCGCTGGTGGATGGGGCCGGCCGCCTATCTCCTGACCAAGCCTTTTTCCGGCTTCCTCTTTGTGCTCCTGGTCGAATCACAGGTTTCCAACCCTTATCTGGCGCACGTGACCACAGCGGTGACCCGGTCATGGCCCGGCCTGATCGCTCTTGCCGTGATCGGGTGGATCGCGGCGCGGCATAATGGCAACCCCCAGCCCGTCTCTTAAAAATGGCCGACGGTCCGGACAAGCCTTTAATCTCGTTGAAGTCCGTTTCTCAGGCGGTTCGGCAAATGCGTTGCCCCGAAAATGCATGCGCGGTGATCGCTGTACTGCGGGGCGGACGTGTGCCGGCCTCCCTTATCGCTCATCAATTGGGTCTGCCACTGCATACGATTCGCGTGGCCTTTCGAGACGAGGAGAATGAACCGGTCACTGCCTCGCCCTGTTTGATTGGGCGAGCGCCTGATTTCCCGGACATGCGCGGACCGCTGTTGCTGGTCGATGATGTATCCGTCTCCGGCGCCACCTTCATTGAAGCCCGGCGCCACCTCAACACATCTCGTATTATCACCGTCGTGCTCAAGGGCCGCGCCGACATTGTACTCATGCCGGACCTGCCATCCGGCTGTGTGCAATGGCCGTGGAACGAGACTTTATAAAGACCCCCGCACCACGCGGCAAACATTCAAGCTGATCCTACAAAACAATGACCCGATATCCATCTGTATTTAAACTTTTTGCGGCAATTCCTTTAGTCCTTGGCGCGTTCTCGGTCCCGGCCGCGCAAACGGTTACGCCAATCGAGGAAATGCCTCCGGTCCAGGTTGTGGCGGCGCCCATTATCGAGGGCAACATCATGGACAATTATGGTTCGGGCGCCACGGTGATCACGGAGAGCCAGCTGAAACTTCTCAACGCGCAGGACATCAGCACCGCCCTGCGACAGACGCCCGGAGTAAACATCTCGCGCTACAATCCGGTCGGATCCCACGGCGGATCACAAGGCGGGGCCATTTTCATTCGTGGCATGGGCGCAAGCCGGCCCGGATCGGAAATCAAAACCTACATCGACGGCGTGCCCATGTACATGGGCCTCTGGAATCATCCTCTGCTCGACCTCCTCTCCATCGATTCGGCTGCCGCCATCGAGGTGTTCAAAAGTCCCCAGCCACACCGTTTCGGCAACGCCTTCGCGGCGGTCAACATCCGTTCGAAGCGACGCGCGGTCGATGGGTTCGAGTCGCGCGTGCATTTCGCGGCGGGCAGCTATAATACGATTGTGCGGAAAGCGGAACACGGCGGCAAAATCGGTCCGACGGATTATTATTTGGGACAAAGCTTCCGCACATCGGACGGCCACCGGACACGGTCCAGTGGCGAGATGGAGAACTACTTCGCCCGAATCGGGCATGAGCTGAACGAGCACTGGCATGTCTCGGCCTTCGGTCTTTACTCCCGCAACCACGGCTGGGACCCTGGAGAAAAAGGCGCCCTTCCGGAAGAACGTGACGGCAAGTACGCCACCGAAGCTACCCTTGGTTCAATTAAACTGGAACACGATTATGACCGTTTCCACGGAGACATCCGAATCTATCACAACCGGGGCCAGGGACAGCAGTTGGCCCGTCCGGACGGCACTCCCGATGCCACTTGGAAGTTTCGCCATTATGGCTTCGGAGCGCGCGAGGACTTCGAGCCCTGGGCCGATGGCGCGGCGCGGATCGGTCTTGACCATGACGTCACTGAAGCCGAAAGCGGCCACGAGGACCCCGAATGGAAGGGGCGTACTCGGCGCACTACATCCGCCTATTTCTCCCTCAGCCAATTCATCGGTGACGAACAAGGTTTCCATCTTGTTCCCTCAAATGGAGTCCGCTACTACGAGCATAACATTTATGACGCCGAGTTCGCGCCGCACGCCGGGCTCAAAGTCGGCTACGACAACACCGAGGCACACCTCGGATATTCCCGCGGGGTCCTCTACCCCGGACTTGAAGTGGAACGCCTGCTCGGGATCAGCAACAACACTTGGCGAAGCCTGGACGCCGAAACCTTGGATCACTACGAAGTTGGCATCAGCCACGCATGGAGCCAGGCTGACGCCGACCTTGTTTTATTCCGCGACGAAGGAAAAAACCGCTACGTCATGTCCCCCCCGCCGCCGGGTCCGCCCCGGAAGCTCGATAACATTGGGTCCTACCGGACCAGCGGAATCGAAGGCGCCGCGCGTTACCACCCGTTCAACAGCTTTTCCCTCTTCGCCGGCGCCACCTACCTGCGGAGCGACCCCGAGGAACTGCCCTACACGCCCGAGACAACCTTAACCGCCGGTCTCAACTGGAGTTTCCTGCCTAATGCCATGCTCAGCCTCGATGCCCAACGGGTTTCCGGAATGTTCGCCGGCCCCCGCGTTCGGCGGGACGGGGTGACTAACGTCAACCGTGTCGACAGCTATTATCTGTTCAACGGTCGTGTCAGCTACACCTTCCAAATTGCCTCCGGCAAGGCCGAGGGCGAAGTCTTTCTGGCAGGCGAAAACCTCACTGACGAAAGTTATGAATACCGTCCCAACTATCCCATGCCCGGAATCAACGGTATGCTCGGCATGGACCTGCGGTTCTGAAACGGGCAACGGCGCGAAATGCGCTTTCCAATTACACCGCCGCCGTATAGTGCAGTGACAAGAGTCTCAGGACCCCTTGCCTCTGTGAAGTTTGCGTGACACCATCTTCGGGTTTTCGGGGGAGTCTTGAGCCGGCGGAAACCGGTCGACGGT
>JBKGYB010000123.1:0-6289 GCA_046546295.1 Opitutales bacterium
TTCGCGCGCAGGCGGTCCCCGCTCATCCGTACCGCCCCCTGATCGGTAAAAACCGGCCGGATCATCGTCGCCCCGATTTCCGTTGCCATGCGTAGTACCAGATCCATCGCTTTTCCCTTTGGAAGAGCTTGCAACAGGGTCATGGCAGGCGTCGGAGCCGGCTCCGTCCGAACCTCGCTAACTCCGATTCGCGCCGCCCGCGCATTCGCCACCTCCAGAATTCCCGAATATCGCCGGCCACAACCGTCAAGGACCTCGACCGACGCTCCCGCAGGCGCGCGAAAGACCCGCACCAAGTGATGGCTTTCCCTCGTATCCAATACGAGAGCGTCCTCCGAAATACGCGCGCCTGGAAAAAGAAAGGATCGGTAGTTCGCCATATTCCCGGAAATTAAAGACGGTCGGATTCGGAGACAAGCCGCCATCTTCAAAAGCTTGCCCGGGCGAAAGAGAATTTTTTTGGAATTATTCTAATTCCGCCTTGAAATTTCCCGCCTTCCGTATTTTGTTATCAACACAATTCTTCAAAACTGAGTCTCAATCCCAAAAAACGCACGAAACCATATGCAGCTTGATCCGCAACACAAAAAGCTCTTGGACGATGCATTGGCACGCAGCGGTCAGCGCACCACCCGGCAGCGCGAGCACATCTTTGCTCTGTTGTTGGAAAAGCGGGATCACCCGACGGCGGACGAAGTGTATGATCGGGCGCGCGAGAGCATGCCCGGCATGTCTTTGGCGACGGTCTACAACTGTCTTGAAACACTTGTGGAGTCGAAACTCATCCGTCAGGTCAATTTCGAACGTCAACCGACACGGTTTTGCCCGAATCTTTCGCAACACGCTCACTTTCATTGCAAGCAAACGGGCGAAGTTTACGACGTGGATCTCCCCCCGCATTTGGTGGGCGAACTGAAGCAAATGTTGCCCGAGGGCTTTGAAGCCGAGCAAATCGATATCTCTTTTACCGGGGCAAGTTCTCAAGACTCCCCCCCGAACAACGCAGACAGGCCGCAAGCCGTCGCAACAGCCAACCGCTAAATTCAACCACCAGCACACAAGGAACAAATCATCATGAAAAACAAACTCGAAATCAAGAACCTCACCGTCTCCATTGAGGGTCAGCGGATCCTGAAGGACTTCAACCTTACGATCCCGAAAGGGGAAGTACACGCCCTGATGGGTCCGAACGGGACGGGAAAAAGCACACTCGCCCGCGTCATAGCCGGTCACGAGGACTATACTGTGGAAAGCGGCGAGGTCTTCCTCGACGGCGAAAACATTCTGGGCAAGGAGCCGGATGAGATCGCCCACAGCGGCCTCTTTCTGGCGTTCCAGTATCCTTTGGAAATTCCGGGGGTCAGCATTGCCAACTTCATCCGGGCCGCGCGCCAGTCACGCCTTCCGGAAGGGGAATCGGTCAATGCCGTGGAGTTTTACAAGGAACTCTACCAGCACATGGACGCCCTGAAGATCGATCGCGCCTTCACTTCCCGCTCACTGAATGAAGGTTTTTCCGGGGGTGAGAAAAAGCGCTGCGAAATCTTACAAATGTCGATGCTCGCCCCGAGCTACTGCGTCATGGACGAAACCGACTCGGGGCTCGACATTGACGCGCTCAAGGTCGTTGCCAGTGGCGTCAACCATATGCGCAACGAAAACCGCGGATTTCTTATTATTACCCACTACCAGCGCCTCCTGGATTACATTGTGCCCGACGTGGTCCATGTGATGGCCGAAGGCCGGATCGTTCACAGTGGCGACAGCGAGCTGGCACGCGAGCTGGAGGCCAAGGGCTACGACGGGATCCAGGAGAACTTTGCGGGTGCAGGCGCCTAGCACTGGTCGTTTCAACAACACCGCTTTCAAAAATATTCACCTCGAAATGGAGGACAAAGTTATGGCAGAACCCGACACAGCAACACCGAATGAAGCCGTGCGGATCGATTATGAAAAAGGTAATTTCCGATTCCCGGAGAACTACGAGTTCGACGCGGGCAGCGGTCTGACAGCGGACACCGTGAACTACATCAGCGACGTCAAGGAGGACGCCGACTGGATACGCGAATTCCGACTGAAAGCGCTCGATATCTTTCAAAAGAAACCCATGCCCACCCACTGGGCGAGCAAGGACCTCGAGACTATTGATTTCAGCAAAATCCGCTACTACCTCTCCAAAGGCCAGCAGGCCAGCCGGACATGGGACGAAGTGCCGGACGACGTGAAGCAAACCTTCGAACGGCTCGGCATCCCGGAACAGGAGCGCAAGTTCCTTGCCGGCGTGGAGGCGCAATTCGACTCCGAGGCGGCCTACTCCAATATGAAGGAAGAATTGGAGAAAAAGGGCGTCCTCTTTGTCGGTTCGACGGAAGGCCTCAATAAATACCCGGAAATTTTCAAGCCCTATTTCGGGAAGGTGATTCCGGCATCCGACAACAAGTTTGCCGCCCTGAACAGCTCCGTCTTCTCGGGGGGCAGCTTCATCTACGTGCCCAAGGGCGTGAAACTGGAGCAGCCCCTGCAGGCCTATTTCCGCATCAACGCGGAAAATTTCGGCCAGTTCGAACGGACCCTGATCATCGCGGACGAAGGCGCCGAGCTGACCTACATGGAGGGTTGCACGGCGCCGAGCTTTGAAACGTCCACGCTCCACAGCGCGGTGGTCGAGCTGGTCGCCCTCAAAGGCGCGAAAATTCAGTACATCACCGTGCAGAACTGGTCCAGCAATGTGTTCAATCTGGTGACCAAGCGCGGCATGGCCGACGAAGACGCCGAAGTGAAATGGATCGACTGCAACATCGGCTCCCGCCTCACCATGAAATATCCCGGCGTCGTGCTGAAAGGTCAGCGCGCCCGCGGCGAGGTGCTCTCCATCGCGCTTGCCAACAACGGACAGCATCAGGACACCGGGGCCAAGATGATGCACCTGGCCGACAACACCACGAGCAATATCATTTCGAAGTCCATCTCGGTGGGCGAAGGCCAGGCCACCTACCGCGGCCAGGTCAACATTCCCAAACATCTGCGCAACTGCAGGAATAATACGGAATGTGATGCGCTGTTGATCAATACGAACAGCCGCACGGACACCTATCCGGCGATTACCACCAGAGGCGAAAACAACAGCGTGCAGCACGAGGCGAGTGTCTCGAAGGTGAGCGCCGAGCAAATCTTCTATATGAGACAGCGCGGCCTCTCCGAAGAGGAAGCCATGAGCCTCGCGGTCAACGGCTTCGTGAATGAACTGATGAAAGCATTTCCGATGGAATATTCCGTCGAATTGAAACGCCTGATCGATATGGAAATGGAGGGCTCCGTCGGTTAAATTTCGGCAGGACAGGCCGGTGTGGCCCGTACAGCGGATACGCGGAAGCACGGAACACCCAAAGCCCGTCTTGCAGACCGCTCGCGAGTCAGCACACTGAAAAATTCAAAACAACAAGTAACAATCGAAACATGAGTACTCTCTTGGAACAACCCGCCTTTTCGCAAACCGCCACCGGAGAACCGGACTGGCTCACCGAGCGCCGGCGCAACGGGCACGAACTGTTCGAGCGGCTCCCCATGCCCTCGGCAAAAGATGAGATGTGGCGCTTTGCCAGTGTCGGACGCCTGAGCATCGAGGGATTCGCGCCTGTTACGGCCATTGCACAAGACAAAAGGGAAGCATTGGCGCAGCGCTCCAGCCTCGTGTCGGAACGGGCGGGCCGTCTTGTCCATGTGGATGACGAGCTGGCCGCCTTTGAACCCCTTGATCCTGAATTGACGGAAAAGGGCGTCGTTTATCTGCCGCTCGCGCAGGCGATCAAGGAACGCCCGGACCTGCTCGAAGACACATTCCTGCGGGAATCAACCGGACTCGGTTCACGGAAATTCTTCGGCCTGCACGCGTCGCGCGTCCATGCCGGCTGTGTCCTTTACATCCCGAAAGGTGTGGTTATCGACAAGCCGATCGTGAACTACCATTGGTCCAGCGCCCCGGGCGCGGCCGTATTTCCGCACACGCTCGTGATCGCCGAAGACAATGCCGAAGTCGCTGTTGTTGACGTCTTCTTCTCGGATACCACGGAAAACGAAGCGCTCAGCGTCGGGGTCAGTAACATTCACGCCGGAGCAGGAGCCAGGATTTTCCGTAAAGTCATTCAGAACTGGAACGAAAAAACGGTTTCCTTTCAACTCGACACCACCGTGGCCGAGCGCGACTCGCAGGTGAAAAACCTTGCCGTCAATATCGGAGCCGAGCGCGCCCGCTTTGAAAATCAGGTGCGGATCGAAGGCCCCGGCGCGGACGTTAAAATGTATTCCCTCACCGTCGCGGAAGAAAGACAGGAGTTCGACCAGCGCACGCACCAGATCCATAACGCGCCGAACTCATTCTCGGACCTGCTCTATAAAAACGCCCTGCTTGATAACAGCCGGACGATTTTTTCCGGCCTCATTCAAGTGGCCGAAAATGCCCAGCAGACCGATGCCTACCAGACAAACCGGAACCTGCTGCTGGATCCCACGGCCGAGTCCAACGCCCTGCCCGGCCTCGAAATCCAGGCCAATGATGTCAAATGTTCCCACGGGGCCACCACCGGCAATGTGGACGAGGACCAGATCTTCTACATGATGAGCCGGGGCATTCCGCGGCGCATCGCCATGCAGCTCATGGTATTCGGCTTCTTCGAGGAAGTGATCCGGAAAGTCGAAAGCGAGGAGCTCGCGGAAAATCTGCGCGGCTTGATCCGCGGGAAATTTCAATCGAAAATCCGCAACCGCGGCGACAACTGAAGTTTCCATGCCGCAGGAAACTTCAGACAACCCGCAGGAAACCGGATCGAAAAAAACCGCAATCTTTCCATTGTAAAATACCAGAACTTCTCATTCCAATATTATTATGGCTGACAATGAACGCATCCTCACCCGTCAGGTGGACGCCACTCTTATTCCGCAGGGGCAGCCGATGACCCTCCCGGAAGGCGAACCCGTTACAATCACCCACCGGCTTGGCGGCAACTTCACCGTC
This sequence comes from Opitutales bacterium, assembly GCA_046546295.1. Taxonomy (GTDB): domain Bacteria; phylum Verrucomicrobiota; class Verrucomicrobiia; order Opitutales; family Coraliomargaritaceae; genus JBKGYB01. The sequence continues at coordinate 5,012 of JBKGYB010000123.1, forward strand.
ATGACCAGTAACGGCATGTTCCGTATCCGGGGCGCCGATGCCGACGCCCTTGGCGAAGAAGCCGCAACTGGTTCTAACGACGAAGCAGGCGACACACACGAGGGACCGCCCGAGCAAGACGCGCTCTGGGAAGCCTTGAAGACCGTATACGACCCGGAAATTCCGGTCAACATCGTTGACCTCGGGCTGGTCTATTCACTGGAAACCAGCGAGCGTGAAGAAGAGGGCCACAAAGTGAACATGCAAATGACCCTGACCGCGCCCGGTTGCGGAATGGGCCCGGCTATCGCGGATGACGCCAAAACCCGCCTTGAAGCTGTGCCCGGAGTAACCGAGGCCGAGGTCGATATCGTCTGGGATCCGCCGTGGAATCAGGACATGATTTCCGAAGAAGGCAAAATGGTCCTCGGCCTTGTGTAGCATCGGCGGCGACGCCGATGGGCTACCCGCCGCAGCTCTCTGAGTCATTCGCCGCTGCCCCCGCTTTTTCGATCGTCCGGAAAACCGACTGAGATTTGTTCCTGCGTGCCTTCCAGGCAACCAGCGAGGATTTCACGGATATAGTGATCCAAGGGCTTGCCCTCCTGATTCGCGAGTCTTTCCAACCGCAATTTGGTCGTTTCAGACAACCTTATCTGCACAATGCCGTATTTCTTTTCCATAATTGTAAGTTTTTGTATCCCGTAATTATATAGAGAGTCAACTTGAAAAGTTCGTTAAAAGACGTTCTAGTTTATAACCATGAACAAGGAAGGAAGGCCACGCGGTCGCAAACAAACACATCAAATTTCGCTTCGCTTATCTGGCGCCTTGTTGGAGAGTCTGGATCAGCTGGCTGCACACGAAAGGCGCAGCAGGAGCAACCTCATCCAAAAGCTTCTTGAAGACGAAATAAAGGTCCGGGAATCCCAGGCGGGCTACGGGCAAGACAAGGACAAAAACAGCGGCTCCGCGTCCTGACTGTCAAATTTGCTGCCGCTCGTTGATCTCCCTCGCTGTGTGAGTGAGGCCGTTGTGCGTCCGGAGCGGGTGATGCGGATGATCCCGGTCATCGGCGTCATCGCCGAGGCATCCACAGGGCAGCGTCGACCCTCGCAAATCTTGATCCGCCACCGTGTTGAAAGTAGAAATAAAATTTTTAAGAGGCTTTTTTCAACAACTCACAATTAAGTTGGTTCCATTGCAGCGGTCTTGCAGTGTGAAAAGTGAAATGACTACAATGTTTGCCCTGTAGGGACCGGCCCGCTTAAAAAAGAGCGCAGGCTTTATTTATCGGAG
>JBKGYB010000124.1:0-6247 GCA_046546295.1 Opitutales bacterium
CAATTTTCGTTCAATGTCAGCCGTCGGGGCTGATCAGACGCTCGATTTCGCGGCGCTCTTTTTTGGTGGGCCGTCCCTTGCCCTGTCCCTTGAAGAGCCGGGCGTTGGCGTGTTTTTCCCGGGCCGCCGCATGCTCGGAAGCGGGGGTCCGGTCTTCCAGGTAATTCGGAACAAGGGCTGCGCCGACCCGTTTTTCCGTCAGGGCAATGACATGGAGCGTGCGCGTCTTATCGGAGGTGCGGACGCTTACGGAATCGGCGACGCGGACTTTGGCGGAAGGCTTCGCGTGCTTGCCGTTCAGCCGTACGGCCGACCCGCGGCAGGCTTGAGCGGCTTCGGCGCGGGTCTTGTGAACTCGGACGGCCCAGAGCCATTTATCGAGTCGGACGTGTTCCATGCGCTGTTTAAAGCTTTTTTACAGCGGCTTCCATTCGTTCGAGGCCTTCGAGCAATCGACTCCGGGGGCAGCCGAAGTTGAGACGCAGGTGCTGCGGTCCATCGAAGGGAATGCCGTCTGATAGGCCGACCCCGTGTTCCTCGAAATAGGCCGCCGGTTTTTCCAGCCCCAGACGGCTGACATCGAACCACGCGAGGTAGGTGGCTTGCATCGGACGGAAGGTTATTCCGGGGAGGTTTTCCCGCGCAAATGAGCTTACAAGTTCGTGGTTTTCCTTTAAATAGGCGAGAAGCGCCTGCCGCCAAGGCTCGCCATGGTTGTAGGCGGCTTCGCAGCCCGCATAGCCGAAGCAATTGACTTCCGTTATCAGGCCCCGGAGCGTGTGGCGGAACCGGTTTCTGAGGCGGCTGTCCTCGATAACGGAGAAGGCGCAGGCGAGGCCGGGCAAATTGTATGTCTTGCTGGGGGCCATGAGCGTAACGGTCCGGGCGGCGATCGAGGGATCGAGTGTCGCTGCCATGCGGTGCTGGGCGCGGGCGTCGAAAACAAGGTCGCAATGGATTTCATCCGACACGAGGACCAGGTCGTGTCGTTCGCAGAATTCCCCGAGGCGGCGAAGTTCTTCGCGGTGGAATACGCTTCCGACCGGATTGTGGGGGCTGCAGAGGATGAAGATCCGGGTATCCGGACGCACCGCCGCTTCCATGGCGTCAAAATCAAGGGTCCAACGCTCCTCTTCGAGACGGAGCGGGACTTTGATGCTATCCCGTCCGGCGTACTCGGGGGCGGTCAGAAAGGGCGCATAGACGGGGGTGGCGGTCATGATGGAATCATCCGGCCCGGCAAAGGCGCGGCAGCAGATGTTCAAGGCCGGCACCAGGCCAGGGAGGAAGTTCAGCCAGTCCGAATGGGCGCGGTAGCCGTGACGGCGTTCGAGATAATCAAGGACGGATTGTTGCACGCTTTCGTAAGGGATTGTGTACCCGAATACGCCGTGCTCCAATCGTTCCCGCAGTCCTTCCAGAATTTCCGGGGCCGACGTGAAGTCCATGTCCGCGACCCATAAAGGCAGGATGTCGCGATCCTTGTATTTGTCCCATTTCAGGCTCCCGTATCCCCGGCGGTCCGGGCAGTGGTCGAAGTCGTAGTGCTGTTGCGACATGACCCAATTAAAACGCGAAGCGGTATTGCGAGAGGCGCCGGCCGATTTCGCCGACGATCTCCTGTTCGCGCTCCGGTCCGGGCGCGTCGAAGGTGACGGAGAGGCGGACAAAGCCGCCCGCTTCGTCCCAGGGCACGGTGCTGATTTGCTCTTCCGTGATCAGCCACTGGCTGAAAGCTTCCGCATTTTCAAATTCGGTGGTCGCGCTGTTCGCGGTGGCTGAGCGTGGGGCGGGCAGGTAGAGGAAAAACCCGGCCCGCGGCTTTTGGGCTTTGAAGCCCGCCTGCTTGAGGCACTCGACCAAGAGGTCCATGCGGCGTTCGTATTTTTCGGCGATCCGGTCCGTGATGCCCGGATTGTCGAGGGCGACGGCCGCCGCTTTTTGAATGGCAAGGAATTGGCCGGAGTCCGAGTTGTTCTTAACATCCCCGTAGGCTTGGACGATCAGGGGGTGGCCTACGACAAAGCCGATTCTCCAACCTGTCATATTGAAGCTTTTGGATAGGGAGTGCAGTTCGATGGCGACCTCTTCCGCGCCGGGTGTCTGCAGGATGGAGAGCGGGTTTTTGTCGAAAACGAGCGAGGCGTAGGCTGCGTCGTGTACGAGGATGAGCTTGTTTTCGCGGGCGTATCGGACGGCTTTTTCAAAGAATTCCGGGGTGGCGGAGGCGCCGGTCGGGTTATTCGGGTAGTTCAAAACCATGATTTTGGCTCGCTCCCGGATGTCGGCGGGCACCGCGTCAAGATCCGGCAAAAACCCGTTTTCCGCGTTGAGCGGCATATTGTAAACCTTGCCCCCGTAATAGGCCGCGTGGGTCCCGAGCACGGGGTAGCCGGGTGTGGTCATAAGGACGTAGTCGCCGGGATTCACAAAGCATGCGGGAAGCATGGAAAGTGCGGTTTTGGATCCGATCGAGTGGATGATTTGGGAGTTCGGATCGATTCCCTTTACCCCGAAGACATTCGCCATGTAGCGGGCGGCGGACTGCTTGAGGGTGTCGCCCCCGTTGTCCGAGTAGCCCCGGTTTTCGGGTTTTTCGGCTTCCTGCTGAAGCGTGCGGACGACTTCGGGAAACGCCATTTCATCGGGCTCCCCGACGCCCATGTCGATCAATTCGCGTTCGGGATGCGCGGCCAGTGCGGCGTTTTTGGCACGCTTGATCTTCTCGAACTTGTAGATCGCGTCGGATTTTCCGTAGTTGCGCCCGCCGATGCGTTCGGCGAAGCATTCCTGTATATAGGGATCGCTCATGAAGGTCTGGACTTTTTTCGGTGTTGGTTTTCTGTTGTGTTCCGGCGATGGGAAGGTTATCCATCGCGGATAATTTAGGTATGCAAATAATTCAATCGGTCAACGAAATGCAATCTCACGCCATCGGTCTGCGCTCAAGCGGCTGCTTGATCGGGCTGGTGCCGACTATGGGAAGCCTGCACGAAGGGCATCTCAAGTTGATTGATATTGCGAAGGAAAAAGCGGACAAGGTGATTGTTTCGATTTTTGTAAATCCGAAGCAGTTCGCCCCGAACGAAGATTATGAGAATTATCCCCGCGAGGTGGAAGCCGATTCGGAGCTTTGCCGTCAACGGGGTGTGGATATTGTTTTCAATCCCGATGTGAAGGATATGTATCCGAAGGATTATTCCACCTTTGTCAATGAAGAGCGTGTCAGTTCGGGGCTTTGCGGGATCTCGCGTCCACACCATTTCCGGGGTGTTACGACGGTGTGTTTGAAATTGTTCAATATTACAAGGCCTGACATGGCGGTGTTCGGGCAGAAGGACGCTCAGCAACTTGCGGTTATTCGAAAAATGGCGGCGGATTTGAATGTTCCGACGGAAATCGTTCCGGGGCCGACGGTTCGCGACGAAGACGGGCTGGCCCTGAGTTCCCGCAACCGCTACCTGAGCGAGCGCCAGCGGGCGGATGCCCTGGCGATTCCGCGGGCCCTGCGGATCGGCAAGGAACTGGTTGAGAACGGCACGCGGAACGTGGACCGGGTGGTTGCGGAAATCACGCACCAACTGACGGGTTCGCGCCGGGTGCGGGTGATTTATGTGCAGGTGGTGGACCGGGAGTTGATGGAGCCGGTCCGGGAAATAGAGCCCGGAAAGCATCTGGTCTGCGTGGCGGCGTGGGTGGACCAGACGCGGTTGATTGACAATGTGGAACTGTAAGCCCGGCGGGTCGGATGAAAAGGCATAACAAAAAACCCGGGCACGCGGAGCACAACGGCGCGTTCGATCACGGATCGAGCCGGCATGTATGGCAATTCTTTCCCCATGTTTGATTCACATGATGTTATTGTCGTCGGCAGTGGAATCGCCGGCCTGAGTTTTGCGTTGAAAGTTGCCGCAGCGGGGCGCCGCGTGGCGATCATAACGAAAAAAAATTCGGCCGAATCGAACACCAACTATGCGCAGGGTGGAATCGCGGCAGTGACCTCGCAGACGGAGGATCTGGAGCGCCACGTTGCGGATACCCTGGATGCGGGCGATGGCTTGTGTGATCCCCATGTGGTTCGGGAAATCCTGAAAGACGGCGCGGCCGGGATTGAGGAACTGGCCCGGCTCGGCGTTGCCTTTACGCAGCTGGATGACGGGCGAGTCTCGCTCGGTAAAGAGGGCGGGCATTCGAAGCGGAGAATTTTTCATGTCAAGGACATGACCGGCAAGGCGGTTGAGCAGGCCCTTGTCCGTGCCGTGGAGGAAAGCCCGCAAATTGACATGCTGGAGCACCACTTCGCGGTGGAGTTGATAACTTTGGCAAAACTGCGGCGTCAGGGCCACACGGTCCCTCCGGGACCCGACCGGGTGGTCGGGCTCTATGTGCTGAACCACAGGACGGAAAGGGTGGAAACATTTCCGACGCGGGCGGTTTTAATGGCTACGGGCGGGATCGGGCAGGTGTACCAATACACCACAAACCCGAGCATTGCGACAGGTGACGGCATAGCGATGGCTTGCCGTGCCGGCGTTGAAATACGGAACATGGAATTTATTCAGTTTCACCCGACGGCGTTTTATTCGACGAATTCGGATCGCTTTCTCATTAGTGAAGCGGTTCGCGGCGAAGGCGCAGTGCTCCGCAATATGGAGGGGGAGGCTTTCATGGAGCGCTATGATCCGAGGAAGGATCTGGCTCCAAGGGATGTGGTGGCGCGGGCGATCGATTCGGAAATGAAGCAATCCGGCGCCGCGCATGTCTGGCTGGATGCACGGGGAGGAACAGCGGAAGACATTCATGCGCGGTTTCCGAATATTTACGAGCATTGCGCCCGCCACGGCGTACATTTGGAAAAGGACATGATTCCCGTGGTGCCGGCGGCGCATTATTTGTGCGGCGGCATAAAAACGGATCTGGACGGCTCCACTACATTGCCCGGCCTCTTTGCTTGCGGGGAGGTGGCTTGTACCGGTCTCCACGGCGCGAATCGTCTGGCGAGCAATTCCCTGCTTGAGGCGATCGTCATGGCCGAACGGGGGGCGGGCACGGTTCGGAATTTCCTGAGTCATGAAGCGCCGCCTCCGGTCGTGTTGCCTGCTTGGGTGGACGGGGATTTTCGGGATTCCGATGAACGGGTGGTGCTCTCCCACAATTTGGATGAGTTAAAGCGCAATATGTGGGACTACGTCGGGATTGTACGAACAACGAAGCGGTTGTTGCGCGCGCGGACGCGTATTCAAATACTGGAACGTGAAATCAATGAATACTATTGGAATTTTAAAGTGGACGAGAGCCTGCTCGAATTGCGCAATATGATCCTCGTCGCCGCCCTGATGGTGGATTGCGCCCTGCAGCGGAAGGAAAGCCGGGGCCTGCATTATGTTCTGGACTTTCCGGAAAAAGCGCCCAAGGCGGCCGATACCCGGACGGATTTGAGCCGGCTGCCTTGAGGATATCCCGTATCCCGGACAATGAAAGGTTTTTATCAAAGACCGAGAGCAAGCAACAGTCTGTTGCCCGGCCTCCTCTTGGGTATAGGCTTGGCCGGCCTTGTTTTTTTACTGATCCCGCTGACACAGATTTTTCAGGACAAGGAGAAACCGGCGGAACCGATAGAGCCCTTGGATTCGGTGCAGCCACAGCCGCCTCCGCCTCCGCCGGAAGAACCGCCTCCTCCTGAGGAGGAAGAGGAATCAGAGGAGTTGGAAAAAGACCGGCCCCAAATGGAAAGGGATGCTCCCAAAACCGAGTTGGAACAGATGGAGCTGTCCTTTACGCCCGGAACCGGCGGAGAACTGAAGGTGAGCGCCGGCATGGGCGAGGGGTTTGATGTTGAGGCGGAAAACAATATCCAGGAACTGCTTGAGTTTGCGGAACTCGATCAAACCCCCCGGATTGTCCGGCGCGGACAGATCCGGTATCCCTCGGAACTGCGTCGCAAAGGAGTGGAGGGCCATGTCCGCTTGCTGGTGGTTATCGATCCGCAAGGCCGGGTGGAAGTGCGTGATGTGTTGGACTACACGCATCGCGGATTTGTCCAACCGGCAAAAAAAGGCGCCGCCAACACACGGTTCACGCCACCCCGTCATAATGGCAGGCCGGTGCACGCGGAATATACCTGGGAAATTGAATTCACCATGGAACGTTGATATCCGTATCCGAACAGGTCCGGGTTTTCCTTGTCCTCCGGTTGAGTGTTTTCGTTGTATTTATCCGAATCATGACAAAAAAAGAACGTGCCGCC
>JBKGYB010000125.1:0-6235 GCA_046546295.1 Opitutales bacterium
AGTATTCGCTCTATGAGTATGAAGGCCCCGACGACGCCGAGGATGTGCTTATTCTCATGGGCTCGGGTGCGGAAGCCGCTACGGAGACCGCCCGCCATCTCAATGAAACAATGGGAAAAAAGACCGGTGTTCTCAAAGTCCGGCTTTTCCGTCCATTTGACATCCGTCGTTTTGCGGCTGCGCTTCCGCGCTCCGTGCGGCGGATCGCGGTATTGGATCGAACCAAAGAACCGGGCGCTCCGGGGGAGCCGCTCTTTATCGAAACGGTTGCCGCCATTGAGGAAGCTCGTGACTCGGGATTCCTGCCGGATGCGTTTTGCCCCACCATAATCGGCGGGCGTTACGGGCTTGGATCGAAGGAATTTACGCCTGCCATGGTGAAGGCCGTCTTCGACGAAATGGTTTCCGAGCGTCCCCGCCGGCATTTCACGGTCGGCATCACGGACGATGTCACGGGGCTTTCGCTGAAGGTGGATCCGGAGTTTGATATCGAAAAACCGGAGGTCGTCCGGGCGGTCTTTTTCGGCCTCGGTTCCGACGGGACCGTGGGGGCCAACAAGAACACCGTGAAAATAATCGGAGAGGAAACCGAAAACCACGCCCAGGGCTATTTTGTTTATGATTCCAAAAAGGCGGGGGCGGTTACGATCTCGCATCTCCGGTTTGGCCCGGACCCGGTGCACGCGCCGTGGCTGGTGCAAAACGCCGGATTTGTGGCCTGCCACCAGTGGCAGTTCCTCGATCAATTCGACATACTCGACGTCGCCGGCCATGGGGCAACCTTCCTGCTCAACTCCAAGTTCCCGCCGGAGCGGGTCTGGGAAAACCTGCCGCATACGGTGCAATCCGCGATCCAGGAAAAAGATATCGAGGTGTATGTCATCGACGCCTACGATGTTGCGCGGGAGGCCGGGATGGGCGGCCGCATCAACACGATCATGCAGACCTGCTTCTTCGCCGTGTCCGGCGTGATGCCAAGGGATGAGGCAATCAACCGGATCAAGGGCGCGATTGAAAAAACCTACGCCAAAAAAGGCCCCGAGATCGTGGAGAAGAATTTTGCCGCAGTGGACAAGACGCTGGCGGAATTGCACAAGCTGGAGGTCCCGGCGACCGAACCGTCCGGGCGCGACAAAAAACCGCCCGTGCCACCGGAAGCGCCGGACTTTGTGCAGCGTGTGACCGCCGTCATGCTGGAGGGCAAGGGCGACAGCCTGCCTGTCGGGTCTTTCCCCCCGGACGGTGTCTGGGATTCCGGCACAAGCCGTTGGGAAAAGCGCAATATTGCCCAGGAAATTCCGGTATGGGATCCGGAGATCTGTATACAATGCAACAAATGTGTGCAGGCCTGCCCGCACGCCGCGATACGTTCGAATTTCTACGACCCTGCCGAGTTGGACAATGCGCCCGAATCGTTCCGCTCGGTGGATTTCCGTTCACGCGAGCATCCGGGTATGAAATTCACGATTCAGGTCGCGCCCGAGGACTGCACGGGCTGTTCTTTGTGTGTGGCGGTCTGCCCGGCGAAGAACAAGAGCAACCCGCGCGAAAAAGCGATCAACATGCGGGAACAGGGCCCCCTGCTCGAAGAGGAGCGGGAGAACTACAATTTCTTCCTGGGCCTTCCGGAGCCGGATCTTAAGGCGCTGAAGGCAGACGTCAAATTCACGCAGTTCCGGACGCCCTTGTTTGAATATTCCGGCGCCTGCCCGGGGTGCGGCGAAACGCCCTATGTCAAGCTGCTTACGCAGATTTGCGGGGATCGCCTCTATATGGCGAATGCGACCGGTTGTTCCTCGATCTATGGCGGCAACCTTCCCACAACACCGTATACCACCAATAGCGAGGGACGCGGGCCCGCCTGGTCGAACTCGCTCTTTGAGGACAACGCGGAATTCGGTCTGGGCATGCGGGTGGCCGTTGACCAGCTCGCGGTTATGGCTCGTAAACGCCTTGAAGACCTTGCTCCCGCCATCGGCGAAGATAAAGCGCGAGCGATCCTGGACGCCGATCAGACGGGGGATGAGGGCATCCAGGAACAGCGCCAGCGGGTCAAGGAACTGAAAGCAAGCCTTGCCGACCTGGACAGCCCCGATGCCAAACGGCTGTTGGACCTGGCCGATTATCTGGTCGAAAAATCCGTTTGGATTGTCGGCGGGGATGGCTGGGCCTACGATATCGGCTTTGGCGGGCTTGACCATGTGCTGGCGTCCGGGCGCAATGTCAACATCCTGGTTCTCGACACCGAGGTCTACTCCAATACCGGCGGGCAGCAAAGCAAAGCCACGCCGCTTGGCGCCATCGCGAAATTCGCCGCTTCCGGCAAGCCCAGCGGTAAAAAAGACCTCGGGCTAAGCGCTGTCAATTACGGCAACGTCTACGTGGCGCGTGTTGCGATGGGCGCGAAGGATACCCAGACGGTGAACGCCTTCTACGAGGCGATCCGCCATCCCGGGCCTTCGCTCATTATCGCCTACAGTCATTGCATCGCGCACGGCTACAATCTCGAACAGGGCATGGAGCATCAGAAGCTTGCGGTCAACACAGGCGCTTGGCCGCTTTACCGCTTCGATCCCGTCCGACGTGAAAACGGGGAAAATCCCTTCAAACTGGACTCCAAGGCTCCGGCGAAGCCCTTTAACACGTATGCGGACACCGAGGCCCGCTTCCGGATGCTCAAGATGAAGGATCCGGAGCGCGCGCAGGAAATGGACAAAGCCGCTCAGGAATTTGTCAACGAACGGTTCGCCCTCTACGAGCGCTTGGCCAAGCCGTTTGCAAAGCCTGAAACAAACGGCGGGGGAGAATAAAACAAAAATGTTCCGTCCGCCTGTAAGCATCCGCAATCACGCCCTATGAAACTCGAAACCACCTATCTCGGACTGCCGCTTAAAAATCCTCTCATTGCGGGGGCTTCGCCCTTACCGGACGACCTCGACAAAATCCGGGCTCTGGAGGATGCGGGGATTGCGGCCATCACCATGGATTCGCTCTTCGAAGAGCAGATCACGCACAATATGGTGGGGGCGGAAGCTCATATCGACGCCCACGAAGACTCCTTTCTCGAAGCGGCTTCCTATTTCCCGGAGACCGACCTGCTCGAACGCGATGTCGAAGCCTACCTGGATCGCCTTCAAAAGGTTAAGGCAGCCGTGGATCTACCGGTGGTCGCCTCGCTCAATGGGACGCGCGAGGGTCGTTGGGTCGACTACGCGCGAAACATGGAAGAAGCCGGCGCCGATGCGCTTGAACTGAACCTGTATTTTCTCGCCAACGATCCGGACGAAAGTTCTTCGATTCTTGAAGATCGCTGTGTGCAGATCGTTGAAGCCGTTAAAGAAAAAACATCGATTCCCCTGGCGGTTAAATTGTCGCCCTTTTTTACAGCGCTGCCACACTTCGCAAAGCGACTCGAATATGTCGGTGCGGATGCTCTCGTATTGTTCAACCGTTTTTACCAGCCGGATTTTGATACGGAAGAACTGGATATTTCTCCCACGCTCGAGTTGTCCGACTCCAGTGAACTGCGCCTGCGCCTGCGTTGGATCGCCATTTTATCCGGCCGTGTGAAAACCGGGCTCTCGGTGTCGGGGGGTGTCCACAACGGGCTCGATCTTGTCAAATCCTTGATGGCGGGGGCGAATTCCGTACAAACCGTGTCCAGCCTCCTGTTGAATGGTCCGGGACATGCCCGTGTCATGCTGAATGAACTGTGCGAGTGGATGGAAGAAAAGGAATATGCGTCCGTCGACGAACTTCGCGGCTGTTTGAATATGGAGCGGTGCCCGGATCCCGACGCCCTCGAACGCGCGAATTACATGCGCATCCTGAAAAGTTGGCATCCCTGAACCGCGATTAGCTTCCGTGGTCCGAACAAGACGCTCTGGTTGAAATCCTCGCCCGTTTTGACCCAAGAATCGTTAAAATGGCTGCGGGCGGTGAAAAGCCGGAGGATTGAACCTGTGACAACCGCCGCTCAATTGACCGGTAAAGGTTCATCCTACATTCCGCAGTTGAACCACTGATTAACACTGATTAACACTGATCAATAATGACTTATGGATATTGGGCCTTTCGCCGAACAGGCGAAGCGGTAAAAGTCGCCAACCCTTTGCTGATCAGTGTCCACCAGTGTCCATCAGTGGTTGTACTAATCTTTTTAGGTTAATTTACCGAGTTTCCGTATTCCGGGATAAACGTGTTGGCGCATGGCTCGAATCCGCCGGCCCGGGACTATGCGGGCCATGATAATCCGGGCGTTAGCCCTACAACAGCCCGGCCTCGTTGAAACTGTAGAAGCCCAGGCCTTGCGGGTCCTTGTCTTCCCGGCCGAGCACGACGTGGTCCAGGAAATCAATCAGAATGACTTTCGAAGCTTCGCGCAACTGGCGGGTGATTTCGATGTCCGCCCGACTCGGCGAGGGATCTCCGCTCGGGTGGTTGTGGGCGGCGATGATCGCGGATGCGCTCAAGCGTATTGCCTCGCGGAATACCTCCCGCGGGTGCACCAGACTGCTTGTGGCGGTACCTGACGTCACTTCCACCCGCCGCAGCAAGCGGTTCTTCCGGTCCAGGCAAAGGACCCAGAATTTTTCCACTTCAAGGCCCGCGGTTATGGAGCGGAAATGTTTCGACACGACTTCGGGTGCATCGAAGACGGTGGAGGCATTGGAATCCTCCTTCAGGATGCGCTTCGCGAAATCCATGACCGCGATCAGTTGCAGCGCTTTTACACGCCCGATTCCATGGAGCCGCATAAAGTCGTCCCGGGACCAGCGCAGCAGGTTGCTCAATGAGCCCGCTTCGTTGAGCAGCGCACCCGAAAGCGATAGCACATCGACCCCCTTGGGCCCGCTCCGCAGGATCATCGCAAGGACTTCCCGGTCGCTTAACGCCGCCGGACCGAGCGCATCCAGGCGTTCCTGGGGGCGCTCGGTCGCCAGCATGTCTTTTATCCGACGGGGGGACTCGTATTGTATGGACATTTGTTTGTGTGTTTTCCGGCTCAAGAGAGAGTTCGCCTGTTGTGCTAACAAAAAAAAGTAAAGTTGAAGGGGGCTGCAAGCCGGAAAGCTGGAAAATTTCCCTGCTTTCGGATTGGCGTCCGGGCGTGTTTTTCATATTTTATTCGCTGTGTCATTTAAACCGGACAAGCCCAGCATATTCGGGGAGACCCTTGAAAGCCTGACCGACCGTGTGGGGGAAGGGGGCTTTCGGCCGTTTCGCGCCCGGCAGGTGATGGACTGGCTCTATAAAAAACGGGTGTCCGAATGGGAGGCCATGAGCAATCTGCCGAAATCGTTCCGCTCCTGGCTCGGCGAGAACTTCGTCCTGGTTCCGGCAAACCCGGTGATCGACAAACGCTCCGATGATGTAACACGCAAACACCTGCTCGAGTTGGAGGACGGGTCGCTGATCGAAACCGTCCTCATCCGCGCGCCGCAAGTGGGGGTGGGCATGGAGAAATCGCGCAAGACGGTCTGCGTCTCCATTCAGGTCGGTTGCGCCTATGGATGTAAATTCTGTGCCTCCGGGCTGGGAGGCTTTCGCCGCAATCTGAACGCCGCGGAAGTCGTCGGCCAGCTCATGCACATCTGCAGGCGGGAAGATGCGCAGACGCCCCGGGCGAAGCCGGAAATCGCGTCCTTCGACAATATTGTATTCATGGGCATGGGGGAACCGCTGGCGAATTACGATGTGCTCGTCCGCAGTCTCCGCATACTGAACGCGGAATGGGGCCTGAATTTCGGCGCGCGCCGCATTACGGTGTCCACTTCCGGTCTTGCCCCGCAAATACGCAGTCTGGCGGATGAAGGCCTCGGGATCCGGCTGGCCCTGTCGCTGCATGGCGCGACGAACGCGGTGCGCGAACAGATCATGCCGATCAATCGGCGCTATCCTCTGGAAGAGTTGTTACCCGCTGCAAAAGCCTTTCAGGAGAAGCACGGGCGCATGTTAACGCTTGAATTTATTCTTATTGAAGGCGTTAACGACGACCTTGAGCAGGCGCGTGAACTGGCGCGGATCGCCCGGGAGCTGCATGCGCACGTGAATTGCATACCGTATAATACGGTGGAAGGCCTGTCCTGGCGGCGTCCGGATATTCCGCGGCAGGAGGCGTTCGCCGACGTGCTTCGCAAGGCGGGCGTATCCGTGACCATCCGTCGGGAGAAGGGGCATGACATCGATGCCGCCTGCGGCCAGCTTCGCCTGAAGACGGAAGAAGCCAAGGCGG
>JBKGYB010000126.1:0-6175 GCA_046546295.1 Opitutales bacterium
GCGGCCCCGGATCGCGGGATAAACCCGCTCGCTACGTCAATCGTCCCCGTCGCCCGTTCTCGTTTGCTGATCAGCGGCTGTTTTCGGCTTGGCGGAGATGATTTTCCATTCTCCCGCGTCGGTGCGCCCGACCGTGAATAGACTGGTGAAGCCGTCTTCCGCATCATACCGGACGCGCATGCGATAGCGGGGTTCAAGCGTCGGGCCATAACGGGCGCCCTCATGCTCAAAATCAATGGTTTCTTCAGGCGCCCCTTGCAGGGGCTCAAATTCGATTTGCTGAACCGGCATCCCGAGTTCGTATTCAAGAGTAGCCTTGAGAAGGCCGACGGTTCGTTCGTCCGCCCCTTCCAGATGATACAGCCGGAGCATGGGCTCTATGCTGTCTGCCTGGTTCGCTTCGCGGAAGCGTTCCGCCAGTTCCAGCAGTCCGGGCTCGGCGGCCGGTTCCGGCTCGCAGCCCAGAGTAAGACAAACAAGGAGTGCGCCGAGTGCTTGGCAAAAGTATCGCATGTGGCTATTTCTGTGGCTGTTCAAATGCCCGGGCCGGATTTCCGAAGACTTTTTGTTCGGGCTTGACGGAACGCAATACGACGGATCCGGCTCCTACCAGCGCGCCGTCACCGACTGATTTACCGGGAAGAATGCGGGCGCCGGAGCCGAGCAGGACTTCCCTTCCTATGCGCGCGCCGCCTGTCAGGTCGCAATGACCGCTGATTGTGCTCCACGCGCCGATGTGCGTGTCATGCCCGGCGCTGCTGTGGCAGTTGATGCATACGAAATCGCCCACTACGACTTCCGCGGTCAGTGTGACCCGCGGACAGAGAACGACGCCTTCCCCGAGCGATACGTGCGCTCCCAGGATGACGGAGGGGTGTACCAGGCGAATGAATTCGGCGCCCCGCTCCCGCAGGCTTTCACAAACGTTCCGCTTGATTGAAGGCGTGCCGATCGCGCAGACGAAAAGTTCGTCGCGGGCGGGCTTATGGTCGCGGATTGTACCCGTGATGCTTGTGGCATATTCGTAGCCGTCGAGGGCGGAGGGGTTGTCGTCCAGAAACCCGCTGATTGTCCAGCGGGCGCCGCAATCCGGGTGTGCCTGCGCCCAGGCGAGGACTTCCCGGCCAAAGCCGCCCGCGCCGACGATGAGGAGTTTTTTATCCGCGCTCATGCTTTTTTCCGCTTTTTGACGAGTTCAAAAAGCTCTTTCAATGTGGCGCACTGCTGAAAATCCGCGGCGTTGACCGTAACCTGATACTCGGCGTCGATCATGTCGATCACGGTGAGGATCGCAAGGGAGTCCCAGTTCTTTAATTCCCGGAAAGCGGTCGCTTCGCTAAGCGAGCCGGGCTCGATTCCATCAACGGCATCTTCAAAGTTTTCGATAAATGTTTTCAGATCCATAATAAATGTTTTTGTTCGGCGGGCATTGTCATGTTGCGCGCGGTTTCGGTGCGGGCGTGGCGTTTTCGGGCAAAGTTGTTTCGGCAATCAATTGGGATAGGGCGGTGGGCCGGGCGATACAAGCCTACGATGCGGTTTCCGGATGGTCGATCCATTCGCACACGCGCAGCCCCGAGGTGTCGGCGATGGCGTTGGCCCAGGAGAGACCGACGCCGAAACCGGAGAGCAAAACCGTTGCAGGTTGGCGGGTGAGGCTTTCCCCCAGTTCCGCGCAAAGGGCGCAAGGAATGGAGGCGGAACTCTGGTTGCCGAAGCGTTCCACGGTTTTTACGGGCACGCGGGCCGGGTCCAGTTTCAGCCGTTTGGCTATGCTGTTCAGAATGTAGCGGTTGGCCTGGTGAAAGACAAAATAATCCACGTCCGTGAGCGCAAGGCCTGCATACGCCGCAATTTCCTGCAGCGCACGCGGTTCTTCCCGGACCGAAAAATTGAAAATTTCACTGCCATCCATGAACAGGTTTTCCGGGCTGCGTATATTGCCGGAGGCGTCCGGCTCCGCCTGCCGCGTCGCTTCCGTGGACGGCCGGCGCATGCCGCCCGCCGGGACGATCAGGTGATCGGCGCCGTGCCCGTCGGATTCAAGACTGAACCATGCGGGCGGCGCCCCTTGTTTGCGCCGGACCAGTGTGGCGCTGCCCCCGTCGCCGAAGAGCGGCGCCACCGCCCGGTCCTTCGGGTGCACGAGCCGGCTGATTGTGTCGCCCGCGAGGAGGAGGACGCGTTCGCAACCACCGGACGCGATCATGCTATGCGCCAGCCAAAGCCCGTACACATAGCCCGAGCAACCGAGGTTGACGTCAAAGGCCGCGCAATCCTTGGGCAGGTCCATGCGGCCGTGCAGGACGGCGGCATTGCAGGGCTGCGAGTAGTCCGCTGTCTGGGTGACGCAAAGTATGGCGTCGGGTCCGGCGAGGGGGAGATCGAGCCGCTCCATGAGGCGGCGCGCGGCGCTCTCGCACAAATCGGCGGCAGTAATCCCGCTCCCCGCGACGCGGCGCCGGTCGAGACCGATGGTTTTCTTCAGGCGTTCGATTTGCCGGAGATTTCCGCCGAAAAGATGGGCTTCGTCATCGATGCATTTTTCGGTTTTTGGCACGGAGGTGACCACTCCGGAAATTTCCACATCCTCAAAACGACATTTTGGCATGCGGGAAAAATGCCTTTATCGCACCGGAAAATAAAGTTTATTCACAACGTTTGACTTGATTCTTTCAAAGCCTTGAATAATGGCCTTGCGCCGATCAGCATTTTATACTTGGATAGGCGGTCAAAACCCGGAAAATTCCCGCAGGAATTGACGACCGGACGACCGGACGACCGGAACAAAACAAGCACGAGGAAAGGAATACATTTTGGATTTAAAATTAATCAAACAAGTGATTGACCTGATGAAGCGCTCCGAACTTTCCGAGTTCGAGCTGGAAGAAGAAGGTTTCAAGCTCCGGCTCAGCCGAAAAAACGGGGAGCCGCCACAGATTGTTCATGCTGGGCCCATGCAGCAGGGGGGGTACCCGCAGCCCCAGCAGCCCGGCCAGGTGCCCGGGGGCAGCGCTGCTTCACAAGCTGAAGAAAAGGAAGCGGATACGAAGTCGGTCATACCGTCACCGATGGTGGGCACCTTTTATCGCGCGCCTTCTCCGGAAAACGATGCGTTTGTCGATGTGGGATCCGAGGTGGAGGAAAACACCGTTGTGTGTATCATCGAGGCGATGAAGGTGATGAATGAAATTCAGGCGGAGAAAAGCGGCAGAATTACTGAAATCCTCGTGGAAAACGGGGAAACCGTCGAATACGGCCAACCTCTCTTCAAGCTGGAAACAGTTTAAGCGCATCCGATGATTCAAAAGGTCCTTATTGCCAATCGGGGTGAAATCGCGCTCCGCATCGTTCGTGCCTGCAACGAACTCGGGATCCAGACCCTGTGCGTTTATTCCGAGGCCGACGAACAGTCGCTGCACGTTCAGCTCGCCGACGAGGCGATTTGCATCGGCCCGCCCGCAAGCAACCAGAGCTATTTGAAGCCTGATCGTATAATTGCCGCCGCCGAAGTCGCCGACGTTGACGCGATTCATCCGGGCTACGGGTTTCTTTCTGAAAACGCGGATTTCGCCGAACAGTGCGAGCGCTGCAACATCAAATTTATCGGCCCCGGCCCGGATGCGATCGCGAATTTCGGAGACAAGGCCAAAGCCAGGGAGATGGCGAAAAAAGCCAAAGTCCCGATCATTCCCGGGAGTGAAGGAGCGATTGACGATGAAAAGGAGGCGGTCGAACTCGCCAAAAAAATCGGTTTTCCGGTCATTATCAAAGCGGTTGCCGGCGGCGGGGGCAAGGGGATGCGCACCGCCCACAACGCGGTCGCCTTCTCAAAGGAGTTCATCAGCGCCCGCAATGAGGCGGAAAAAGCCTTTGGCAACGGGGCGGTCTATGTGGAAAAATACCTTGAAAACCCAAGGCATATTGAAATCCAGGTCATGGGCGACCAGCATGGAAATATTATCCATCTTGGAGAGCGCGATTGCTCCGTCCAGCGGCGTCATCAAAAGGTGATTGAAGAGGGGCCCTCGCCGTTTATTGCAGATGATACCCGGAAAAAAATGGGCCGCGACGCGATCAAGCTCGCGCGCTCCGTGAATTATGAAGGCGCGGGCACTGTGGAATTTCTCGTCGATGAAAAGGGCAACTACTATTTCATTGAAATGAACACCCGCATTCAGGTGGAGCATGCGGTAACCGAAGAAGTGACGGGCGTGGATTTAGTCAAAGAACAGATCAATGTCGCGGGCGGAAAAAAGTTGAGCTTCGAGCAGCGCGATATAAAGATCTTGCGCCATGCCATTGAGTGCCGCGTATGCGCGGAAGATCCCGCCAGGAACTTTGCTCCCTGTCCCGGTGAAATTCTCCTCTATTACTCGCCCGGCGGGCACGGCGTGCGGATCGACTCCCATGTATACGGCGGGTATTCGATTCCTCCGTATTACGACAGCATGATTGCGAAGATCATTACATATGGGAGAACGCGCGAGCTGGCCATCGACCGCATGGACCGCGCGCTCGGCGAATACATCATCCGGGGGATCAGGACGAATATTCCTTTCCTCCGCGCGATTGTCCGCGACCCCACTTTCCGCGAAGGGAAGGCGACTACAAAATATGTCGAAGACTTCATGCAACGGGCGCCTAAGGATCTTTACACGCACCCGAATGAAGTTTAGCCTGAGCACAGGCAATCAGCAACCAGTGCATCTTCATCTCATCCTCACACCCCACAACCCAGGCACACCATGAGCAAGGAACAGGAAAAAAGACAGCAGGAGTCCTCCATTCCCACGATATCGGAAGCTTCCAACACGCTGGGCGATATACGCATCAACCATAGTGTGGTTGCGAGCATCGTGCGTCTGGCGGCTCTCGAAGTTACCGGAGTCGCGGCAGTGGGCGGCGGTTTCGTTGACGGGATCTCTGAAATTTTCTCGAAAAGGAGCGACGAACGGGGTGTCCGGGTGAACGAGGACGAAGGCGGCGATTACCGGATCGAAATCCGTGTTGTCTTGCGCTTTGGCATAGAGCTTGCCACTGTGGCCAACCAGATCCAGCAGCGTGTGGCCGAACAAGTCGAAAAAATGACGAGCAAGAGCGTTGCCCGCGTCGACGTCGTCATTGACGGGGTTCGCACCGAGCAGGAAAAGGAGCGGGAAGCGTGGGAAGACCAGCCCCACACCGATTGAGTCATTTATTTAACCAAATTTTTTTATGAGCTGCACTGACTTTGCCAACACCTTCAAGTATCTGGTCATGCCCCCGTATCTATATGTGGGCATTGCGGTTATTGTACTTGTCCTGTGCTACCTGTGCCTGCGACGACGTCAGCCACGCAGCATACTCGCGTACACGACCGAGCAGGGCCGGCTCACGGTGAGTCGTTCGGCAATTGTGGAATTGGTGCGGTCCGCTTGCGAGCAATTGGACCATATTGCCCGCAGGCCCAAGGTCCGAATCCGCTTGCGGGGGCGATCAGTGGATTTTGAAATACGAATCAAGCTTGCGGAAGGAGGCAAGCTCAAGGACGTGGAGCAAACGCTTCAACGTCATCTGCGGCGCGAATTGACGCAAAATCTCGGAATCGAGAACTTGGGCCGCATTGACGTGGTTGCGGCTGGCTTTAAAAGCGGGCGCGTTGAACCGGAATTTTCGGGCGATGCCCCTGCCGACGCTTCGGAAGACGATGCCGCGGCATCCGGGTTGGCGGACGATGCGGATCGGAGATATAACGAGGGCGGCGAAAGCAAATCCTGAAAAACACAGTTCAGGGCTCCAAGGGCCCCATGCGCTTCAGCTTTCGGTGTCGCCAATGCCCAGCTTCTGCTTGATTTCCGGAAACTCCTGCAGCTCCGATAGAAATTCGTCGACCGAAAAATCCGAAACCACGAAGTCGTCGTATTCAAAAGTGGGCGTCATGGTTTGTCCGCTCACGGAAACCATCGCATCCATATTCTTGCGGGTTGTCTCCACGTCGCGGACTTCGCAATCGACGCCTTCCCGCTGGAGAAAGGAAAGTGCTTCCCGGCACCATGGGCAGCCGGATTTGATATAGAGGATGGGTTTGCTTTTACGCGTCATATTCAATACGGGAAAGTAGGGACTTTCCCGTTCGGATCAATCCAAATTATGGATTATTGAGGCTTCTTTCAACTAAATGGGTTGCCGATCA
>JBKGYB010000127.1:0-6161 GCA_046546295.1 Opitutales bacterium
TTCGCTCTAAGGGCTTGGAAGAAAATAAGTGTGGCGATAGGACGCCGGAATTTTGCTCGCCGGCTAGGCGCGACGATGGAGCATATGGTAATCCGTGACTGAGGAGCAACGCCGCCGTCGGGCAAAAGAACAAGTCGGATTGCTACAGTTATTTGCTGACAAGCCCTAAGCCGAATCGAGGGCAACGGCGAGCCCGTGAAGCACGGATGCGATGCGCGCCGCGTCGTGCACGTGATCCTCGTTGAGTCCGCCCTTTTTGACGGCAGCTTCGTGGGCGCTCAAGCAAAGCCCGCAACCGGCGAGAGCGGCGGGTCCGATGGAAAACAATTCGAAATTTGTTTTTGAGGTGGCCACCTGCTGCATTCGGGTCATGCGTAAGTTCGCAGGTCGTTGGTTATACGTGTCCGAGTGCATGAGGTGGCGGAAGCGGTAGTATACCGTGTTCATCCCCATCAGCGCGGCCGCGCCGCGTGCGTCTTGCCGCGCGGCTTCACTGAGTCCGGCGGACTTGGCATCGGCAAGCACCGCTTCCGTAAGCTCCGGGTGCCGGATAAAATAGGCGGCGGCCAGCGCGGCGCCCCAAGTCTGCTCAGCGTCCAGTATTTCACCGCCGAGCACGCGCTCGGTATTTGTTAGCAAGTCTTGTGCTTCCTCCGGAAGCCGCGTCAGGAGTTGATTGATTCTTTCCATATGCCAAGTACCTCAAATCCGAGTATGTCGGCGCAAGCTTGGTGCGCAAGCGCAGGTCTTCAAATAAAAAAAGGATAAAAGATTCGACAATCTTCAGGTTTACAATGGCGGCGCGTGTGGTAAGGTCGGCGGTCGTTTATCTTTATGAATCGCGTGTATATCAAGACCTACGGCTGCCAAATGAACGAGCGCGACTCGGAAGCGGTGGCTGCGATGCTTCGGGCGAAGGGGTACGCGCTTGTGGACAGTGAACACGATGCGGACGTGGTGCTGCTCAACACCTGCAGTGTGCGGGACCAGGCGGAGCAAAAAGCGATCGGTAAGGCGGGGCGCCTGGCAGGCCGGAAAAAGCGTGATCCGAATTTTATTCTGGGAGTGATGGGCTGCATGGCGCAGAACAGGGGGCACGACCTTCTCGAAAGCCTGCCCGACCTCGATCTTGTCGTGGGCACTCAGAAATTTCATCACGTCCCGGATCACTTGAGCAATATCATTGCCACGCTCGAAGGCCAGGGCCCGAGGCCTGCATCCATTGTCGATCTCGATCCGGAGGCCGGTTCCCAGAATACCATCCGTTCCCATGCGGGCTCGGAGGGCAAGATCTCCGCGTATGTCAGCATCATGCAGGGCTGCAACATGAACTGCGCCTACTGCATCGTGCCGAAAACACGCGGACCCGAGCGTGGCCGGCCGATGGATGCGATCATTCGGGAAGTCGAGGACCTCGCGGCGAGCGGTACGCGGGAAGTGACCTTGCTCGGGCAGATCGTGAACCAATACGGCATCCGTGAATTCCCCTTCGTGGACGGCAAGAGCCCCTTTGTGCAACTATTGGAGCGGGTGGATGCTGTTGACGGGATTGAGCGTATCAGGTTTACCAGTCCGCATCCGGTGGGTTTTAAACAGGACCTGATCGATTGTTATGCGCGTCTCCCGAAGCTCTGTGAGGCGATCCACTTGCCCATGCAGAGCGCCAGCAATCGGATGCTGAAGGCGATGCGGCGCCCGTATGCCATCGAGAAATTCCGACGAATTGTCGATGCATTGCGGGAGACCTGTCCGGGCATCGCTTTGTCGACGGATGTGATTGTCGGTTTCCCGGGAGAGACGGAGGAAGATTTCGAGCTGACTCGTCGGGCGTTTGAGGACATCGGTTTCGACATGGCCTACCTTTTTAAGTACAGCGTTCGTCCGGGCACGCCTGCGGAGAGCGAGGGAGATCCCGTCGACCAGTCGATTAAGGAGGAACGAAATCAAATCCTGCTGGAGATTCTTGGTCGGCACTCGCTCCGGCGCAACGAGGAATTGGTCGGTAATACCGAGGAAGTCTTGATTGAAGGACCTGCGAGAAAGGGCGAAGGCATGTTTGCCGGACGTACGCGGGGCTATCGCAAGGTTGTTGTGAAAGCGGATCCGCGGCTGGTGGGGGAGCTTGTTCCGGTTCGTATTGAACGGGCGACTACAGGCACGCTGTTCGGCGAGTTGGTGCTGGAAGGTGTGGAAGCCGAAGCGATCTGTTGAAGGATCGGATGCGGACATTGAGCCGCCCCGATAATGCCGCATTTCGCTCCACCACCGGGAGCTGTTTCCAATATCGGAGCAAGGGCGTTCGGCTATTTCGGGAGCTCAAGTTCGGGGGCGTCCGACAGTTCCGTGCTGGTGTCGAGGTTTTTCAGTTTCACTCGAAGTTCGAAGAGATCGCTGCGCCGGTCGATGCGCGGGGTTACCGAACCGGCTGAACGGGAACGATGCAGGTCTTCGGTGTCGACGTCTGTGACGAGGAGGGTTTCAACATTGGAATCCGCGATCGCCTGGATCCCGTCGCGGGCGAACTCGAAATCAGAGGGCGTGAACACCCCCGCTTGGCCGTAGTGGATGTCCATGGCGGGAACGCTGGGCAAGTTTCCGATGATGCCTGCGGTCGCGACGAAGATCTGGTTTTCAATGGCGCGGGCCTGCGAGCAGTATCGGACCCGGAGCTGAGCGTGCCGGTCGTCCGTGCAATACGGGACGAACAGTATCTCCATCCCCTGGTCGGACAAATAACGCGTGGCTTCGGGGAATTCGACGTCGTAACAGATCTGGACGCCGATTTTTGCTTTCGGCGTGGGCAGGACGATGAGTTCGTTGCCACCGGAAATGCCCCAGTGCCGCTGCTCCGAGGGTGTTATATGAAGTTTGGGTTGGGTGAGGTAGCGGCCGCTGGGGTCGAAAATCGGGCACTGGTTGTAGAGTTTGCCGTCTTCTCCTTCCAGCGGATGGCTGCCTGCGATGATATATAGCCCGTATTTTCGCGCCATGCGCGACATCAGGTCCATATAGAGGTCGGTGAATTCCGCGGAAAGCCTGCGAATGCCGTCGAGTGAGGAAAGAGGTTCAAGGACGGAGAGCAGTTGTACGGAAAACAGCTCCGGAAAGAGAATGAAGTCGGATTGGTAATCGGAAGCGGTCTCGACGAAATATTCCACTTGGTTCGCGAAATCTTCAAAGGTCGCGACTTTGCGGACTTGATACTGCACGCAGGCAATGCGGATTTTCGAGCTTGCCTCCGGTTCCGAATAATCCGGGTTCAGCCATTCCACAAGGCTCGCGAGGTTTCGGCTCAAAGGATCCGTCACGTAGTTGCGCAGGACCCCGCGTACGACAAAGCCCTCGCGCAATTGAAAGCTTAATACATTGTCCCAAATCTCGCCTTCTTTTACTTTGTCTACGTATTCCTCGGGCGACAAACTGTCGGCATATTCGTGATAGCGGGAGAGTCGGCCGCCTGCAAGGATGCGGCGCAGGTTGAGTTCCCTGCAGAGTCTCCGGCGCGCTTCATAGAGTGCGGCGCCTATGCCTCGGCCCTGATAGTCGGGGTCCACATACACATCGGCGCCATAAAGGGTGTCGCCGGAGGGGTCGTGGTTGTGGAAGTAGCCGCCGTCGGTTACCCCCGCATAAGTGTGCGGGCGGTAGGGGTCGCGTCCACTCAAGACGATGAGGGAACTAACCGCGCCGACGACAAGTCCGTCCACCTGTGCGACCAGTTGTCCGGCCGGAAAAACCCGGAGGTGGTTTTTCAGCTGGCGCTCGCTCCAGACGATATTCTCTTCGATCGTGGAGGAGAAGGCTTTTTCGTCCAATTCAATGAGCCGCGGGATATCCTCGTTCGTGGCGGGGCGTATCTCGACAGGGCCTTTTTTGCTCTCGTATGTAAAGGGTTCCATGAAGTCGACTGACCATTGGTTGAAGCTGCTGCGGATGCAACGAAAAGAGCACCCGGCGGTCAGGATGAAAACCGTTGCGCTCGAATCGGGAAGAAGTCAAAATTTGTTTTTAATCTCCGCACCGCGCTTGAACCTCTGAAACACGGCCCCATGAAAAAAATATTCGAACCTTGTCTCTTTCTGCTTCCTTTGTTGCTCGCTATGCCGCTCCTCGGCCAGCCTGCGGTCACCGTATACAACGATGGCTTCGGAGTGGTGCGCGATGCCGTGCCCCTTGATTTGGAAGAGGGCGTGAACGATGTCAGTTACAGTGGCGTAACGACACAGCTCGAGCCCGAGTCCGTGGTCTTGCGCGATCCCCGCAACGAAGTGGACCTGAGTGTGCTGGAGCAGAGTTACCGCGGGGACCCGGTGGACCGCGAGATGTTGCTGCAAATGTTTGAGGGGGAAACGATCGAATTTCTGAAAAAGCTCGACGACCGGGAGGTGGTGGAGAAAGCCAGGATTATTCGCGCGCCCACCGAAATGAGAAGCCGCGACAGCAATGGCCGCGCGCATACCCGGCAATTGGCGCCGATCATTGAGATGGACGGCCAAATTCGTACCGGCCTGCCCGGCGAACCCCTGTTTCCGAGTCTCGGCGATGACTCCGTTCTGCTCCCGACGCTTTCCTGGAAGTTGTTTTCGGATCGCTCCGCGACCTTCGAGGCCCAGCTGAGTTATTTGACGGGCGGACTTTCGTGGAAGGCGGACTACAATCTGGTGCTGCCCGAAGAGGGGGATGGTGTTGTGTTGACCGGATGGGTCTCCATTCGTAACAACACGGGAAAAACCTTTGAGGATGCGCGCGTCAAACTGATCGCGGGCGATGTGAACAAGGTGGATGAAAGCAAAGGGCAGGGACGCTCTGCGGACAGAATGATGGCGCTTGAAGCGGCTCCGCAACCTGAGCGGGAAGTTGCAGAGAAAAAATTTGATGCCTTTCACATGTATACACTGCCGGGAAGAACGACCCTGCGCGACCGGGAAACCAAGCAGGTGGAGTTCATACGGGCCGAGTCGGTGAAGACTGAAAAGACCTATGTTTACGACGGCGCCAAGTTGCCCGGACACTGGCAGGGCAGGGGTGGCGTGCAGACCAACGACAACTACGGCAGCAATGCCAATCCCGATGTCGCGCTGTATCGTGAATTTAAGAATACCGAGGAAAACGGCCTCGGCGTGCCCTTGCCCGGCGGACGGACGCGTTTTTATCGGATGGACGATGATGGGCAGCTCGAATTTACGGGAGAAAATACGATCGACCACACCCCGAAAAATGAAGATGTGCGGGTGTATCTGGGCAACGCCTTTGATCTCGTGGGAGAGCGCACGCGGACGCGTTTTTCGCGGCATCGATCCCGGGATGAAATGGAGGAAAGTTTTGAGATCGAGATACGCAACCGCAGTGAAGAGCGGGTTGAGGTCCAGGTGGTGGAGCATATGTACCGGTGGGTGAATTATGAAATCATCGAGAAGTCGCGGGAGTTTGAAAAGCGCGATGCCCGGACGATTGAGTTCCCCGTGCAAGTGGAGCCCGACGAAATAAAGACGGTCAGCTACACCGTGCGCTACAGCTGGTAGGGAAAACGGGCTGCAGGCATTCTGTCGGACTGGCGCAAAAAGTAATTAGCGGGCGGTAGCCTCTATCACTGCCGGCGCGAGGACAAGCAGTAGGAGAATGATGAAGGTGCGTTTATTCTCAGCATTCGTCTTTATCTTTAGGATGGAAGGCAGGGGTTCTGCGCTCCCTTCGAGGTCAGGGTAGTCTCGGCCCAAGACGGGTGGGGGTCTTCGGTTGCGGATCCCAAGGGCTGAACGCACTTCCAGTTTGTCCTTGTCGCCAACTGTTGAGCTCATGCGCTTCAACCTAAAAAGATTAGTACAACCACTGATTAACAATGGGTTAGCGATTTTTACCGCTTCGCCTGTTCGGCGAATGTCCCAATATCCATAAGTCGTTAATGATCAGTGTTCATCAGTGTTAATCAGTGGTTCAACTGCGGAATGTAGGTTCAAAGATCACATCCATCAAAATTAGCCGGCTTTCAGTCGATAAACGCCCATAAATAGATCACTTGCGGTGTTTTCGCAAGCTGACGCTTGCTCGCGCTTCCTTGTGATCAAGCGCTCCGGCCACCAGTTAATCACGGAGCACTCGCCTGTCCCTGCTTCCGGGCGGGTTTCTCCCGCATGCCCGAGACCACTGCCAGATTCTCCAAC
>JBKGYB010000128.1:0-6148 GCA_046546295.1 Opitutales bacterium
GCCAGCGCCGAAAAAAATAATTCGATTCCCATTTTTTATCTTGAAAGGTAAATTTTTTATTGTTTTTTATTTCTTAAATAAACCGCCGCCATGTCAAATGATGATTTAACCTTGGATTTTTCAATCGTTCGCGAGCTTCGGAAACGCGAGGGCTTGACGCTTGACGAAGTCTCGCGGAAGTCCGGGGTTTCCATTGCAGGGCTATCCAAGCTGGAGCGCAACCAGAACATGATCGAATTGGACACGCTCTACCGGCTCGCCCGGGTCTTTGGCTTGTCGGCTACGGATCTGCTCAGTTTGGCCGAGTCTTGCTCCGCCCATTGCAAAGTGGCGGAAGCTTACAAGTCCGGGCCGTTTGATTTCGAACGCATTCGCTTCAAGGGCATCGATTGCTTTCAAGCCAGCGCGCGGGCCGGCACCACCCTGAAAAAACCGGAAGCCCATGGCGATGAATTTGAAATTTGCTGGGTTCGCGAGGGGAAAGTCCGGATCACGCTGCCCCGCGAAACCCATACGCTACCCCCGGGGAACGCACTCAAATTCGATGCCGCCCTGGAACACAGCTACGCAATCCTCCAAGACTCCAGAATGACAATTATCCATCTGGAAAAATCCCATCGTTTCTAAAGCCACACATCTTATGATCGACATCAATGCCGCACCCGAACTGCAAGAGCTCACGCCCAAACTGGATCGTTTCTTCCAGTTGGCCAAAACAAAAATCCAAGCCATCAATGCCGAATACGACGACGGCTTGGGCTCGCCGGTTTTCACCTACAAAGGGAAATACACCACGCGAGGATGGACGGAATGGACGGAAGGCTTCCGCTATGGCATCGCCATTTTGCACTTTGATGCTACCGGCGACAAAGAAAGCCTGGAATCGGGCCGTAGCCGGACTCTCCAAAAAATGGCCTCGCACGTCAGCCATATCGGCGTGCACGACCACGGCTTCAACAACCTGTCCACTTACGGCAATCTTCGCCGCCTTATGCTCGAAGGCCGCATCCCGAATAACCCATGGGAAAGGAATTTTTACGAGCTTGCCATCAAGGTCTCAGGCGCCGTGCAAGCGGCGCGGTGGACCGAACGGCAAGGCGGGGGCGGCTTCATCCATTCCTTCAACGGCCCGCATTCCCTGTTCGTCGACACGATTCGATCCTGCCGCATCCTGATGGAAGCCCATCGCCTCGGCCATGTTCTCATGAGCGAAGGCGACCAACCCATTAGCCTGCTGGAACGCGCCCTCCAGCATATGGAGTCCACCGCCCAATTCTCCGTCTTCTATGGAGAAGGTCGCGATAGCTATGATGAACGCGGCCGGACAACGCACGAAGCGATTTTTAACGTCAAGGACGGTGCGTTCCGCTGCCCGAATTCCCAACAGGGCTACAGCGGATTTACCACCTGGACACGCGGCCAGTCTTGGGCGGTTTCCGGTTTTGCCGAAGAACTGGAGTGCCTCGCCACGTTCAAGGACGAAGAACTCGCGCCCTTCGGCGGACGTGCTGCCATCGAAAATATGATGCTCAAGGCCGCCACCGCTACCGCGGATCACTGCATCGAAAACACGCCCACCTGTGGCGTCCCTTATTGGGATGCCGGCGCCCCCAACCTTCACCGCTTGGGCGACTACCAAAATCGGCCCGCCGAGCCCGACAACGAGTGGGAGCCGGTCGACAGCTCGGCCGCCGCTATCAACGCCCAGGGCCTGTTGCGCCTGGGCCGCTACTTTGAGCGGAAGGGGGAAGCCGAAGCCGCCGATCGCTATACCCGGGCAGGCCTGCGCATGGCCGACACGCTCTTCGCCGAACCTTACCTCTCGACGGATCCCGAACACCATGGCCTCCTGCTCCATTCCATCTACCACGAACCCAATGGATGGGACTACAAGCCCGAACCCAACAAAGCCGCTCGGGGCGAATCCTCCATGTGGGGCGATTACCACGCAATGGAGCTCGCCGTCTATTTGCAGCGTTTGATTCAGAATAAACCATACCTGACGTTTTTTGCATAACCAAAAACACTGGCCCCTAACACATCGCCAACTCAAAAGATACGCCTCCCTTATGCTCTATACAGGACTCACAACCGTTACCTTCCGGGAACTGGATCCGGACGCCATTATTAAAGTGGCCAAAGAAGCAGGCCTCGATGCAATCGAATGGGGCGGCGACGTCCATGTCCCTCCCGATAACCTGGAACACGCACGGGATATCCGTAAACGCACCGAAGCCGCCGGTCTCAGTGTTTGTTCCTATGGCTCCTACTATCGCTGCGATACGGAAGCGGGTGATTTTGGCCTCGTCCTGGCAACGGCCGAAACACTTGGCGCACCGGTGATCCGGGTCTGGGCCGGCCGCAAAGTCAACTCCGAAACGGCGGACCCCGCATATCGGGAAGAAGTCGTCGATACGCTCCGGAAAGCCGTACTCGCGGCCCGCGAAAAAAATATCAACATCGCACTCGAATACCACGGAGGAACGTTTACCGACACTCGGCAATCGGCGCATCAGCTCTTGCAGGAAGTCGGTTTGCCGGAACTGAAGCTCTACTGGCAGCCGCGGACAGGAGGCAGCTTTGACAACGACATCGTGGAACTGGAAGCAGCCATCCCCCATCTGTCCCATGTGCATGCTTTCCACTGGGTCGTCGCCGAAGACGGCTCGATTGATCGGCGACCCTTTAAGGAAGGCAAAGACGAGTGGCGGGAATTCCTGAAACGTATCCGCAAAGCAGAAGGTGATCGTCATATTATTTTTGAATTCGTCCGCGAGGCTAAACCCGAACAACTCCTGGAAGATGCCAAGGTCCTCCACGAACTCCTCGCAGATCAATGACCCGGAAGGGCGCAACTGAAAAACGGTCTCCGCGTCCTAAAGCAACACTGCACCCGATAACCCTCCATGAACGATTTATCCCGCCTCGCCATTCACACCATGACGACAAAGCCATGGGACCTGCCCACCGCCTGCCGAAAATATGCGGCTGCCGGCATCCCCGCACTCGGCGTATGGCGGCCATGGCTCGAAGGACGCCCGTTAAACGAATCACGCGCCCTGCTCGATGACCATGGTCTGCAGGCAGCTTCCCTTGTGCGGGGCGGGTTTTTCCCTTGGATCAATGATGCCGAGAAGCAAAGTTCCCACGATGACAACCGCCGCGCACTCGACGAAGCCGCCGCTCTCGGCGCCCCCCATGTCGTCCTAGTCTGCGGGGCCAAACCTGAACTCAGCCTTTCGGAAAACCGCCGCCAGATCACGGAAGGCATAGCGGCTCTTACCGGCCACGCGGCCGCAACCGGCGTCCAACTCGCCATCGAACCCCTGCATCCGATGTATGCCGACTGCCGTAGCGCTGTGAATACAATCGGGCAGTGCAATGACATGATTGACACAATCGGCAGCGACACGGTGGGCATCGCGGCCGATGTTTACCACATCTGGTGGGACCCGCAGCTTGAAACCGAAATCAAGCGCGCCGGACGCCGGATCATCGGCTTTCATGTCTGCGACTGGATGACCCCCACAAACGATTTCCTTCACGACCGCGGACTTATGGGGGAAGGCTGCATCGACAACTCCGGCATCCGCCGACTTGTGGAAAGCACCGGCTTCAATTCATGGATCGAAGTGGAGGTGTTTTCGACCCGCCACTGGAACCGCGATCAGGATGAATATCTGGCGGACATTATCGAAGCTTACAAACAGCACGTTTGATTGATGACGCCTGCGCCCTTCCCCCTTTTTTTACAACTATAACAACTTCACAAATTCCAGAATATTATGAAAACACACACCGTAGGCATCATCATGAACGGCGTCACCGGACGCATGGGCACAAACCAACATCTTTTGCGTTCCATCGACGCGATTATCAAACAAGGAGGCGTCAAAATCAGCTCCGAGGAAGCCATCATGCCCGACCCAATACTGGTCGGCCGCAGCGAGACAAAGCTCAAGGCATTGGCGGATCGTTCCAGCGTAAACAAATGGACGACGGACCTTGACAGCGTCATGACCGATCCGGCTTACCCCGTCTATTTCGACGCGCAAAGCACGCTCCGCCGGTTCGACGCCGTTAAACAGGCGGCCGCCGCAGGCAAACATGTCTATTGCGAAAAGCCCACAGCCATCCGGACGGAGGATGCTCACACCCTGTACAAAGTCTGTCGCGATGCCGGTGTCAAAAACGGGGTCGTTCAGGACAAGCTCTGGCTGCCGGGCATGGTAAAATTCAAGCGCCTTGTCGAAAACGGTTTCTTCGGACGCATCCTCTCGGTGCGCGGCGAGTTCGGCTACTGGGTCTTTGAAGGCCATACCATCCCGCCCCAGCGCCCTTCCTGGAACTACCGCAAGGAAGACGGCGGCGGCATGATCGTCGATATGCTCTGTCACTGGCGCTACGTTATCGACAACCTCTTTGGCCCCGTCAGCGGCGTCTCTTGCCTGGCCGCCACACACATACCGGAACGTATCGACGAGGACGGCAACCCCTACAAATGCACGGCGGACGACTCCGCTTACGCAACCTTCGAACTGGAAAACGGCGTGGTCTGCCACTTCAACTCCTCTTGGAATGTCCGCGTCCGGCGCGACGACCTTCTCACCATGCAGGTCGACGGTACGCACGGCAGTGCCGTCGTCGGACTCCGGGACGTCTGGACGCAGCACTATGGCAATACGCCGCGTCCTGTCTGGAACCCCGACGTCGCCCAGCCGATCAATTTCTTCGATGGCTGGCAAAAAGTTCCCGAACAGGAAACTTACGAGAACGCCTTTAAAATCCAATGGGAACTCTTCCTGCGCCATGTGGCGCTCGACGAGCCCTTCCCCTGGACTCTTTTGGAAGGCGCCAAAGGCGTCCAATTAGCGGAATTCGGCTTGAAGAGCTCCGATGAACGCAAGTGGCTCCAACTTCCCGAACTTGAAGCATAAATCATCCGGCTGTAAAAATTTACAAGCATTGACAAGGCGGTAACTGAAATTCCGTTAAACAAGCAACCTACCCATTATGACAGCACATCCCTCATCCAAACCCGTCGCCTTTGTAACTGGCGGCAGCCGTGGCATAGGGTTCGGCTGCGCCTCCCGTCTGGCCGAACTCGGCTTCGACCTCGCAATCAATGGCATGCGTGACGAAGAACAGATCAGGGAGCCCATTGCGGAACTCAAATCACTCGGAGCCGAAGTACTCTACTGTCAGGGCGATATCGGGTCGACCGAAGCCCGGTCCACAATGCTCAAACACATCCGAAGTCACTACGGACGTCTCAATATACTCGTCAACAACGCCGGCGTGGCCCCGAAAGAACGCAAAGACATCCTCGAAGCCACCGAGGAAAGTTTTGAACATGTGGTTGGCACCAACCTGCAAGGCCCGTATTTCCTCTCGCAATCCGCCGCGAATTGGATGATTGAACAGAAGAAAGAGCAACCGGATTCCTTTTTCGCCATTATTAATGTCGGTTCCATCTCCGCCACCGTAGCCTCCGTAAACCGCGGGGAATACTGTATCGGCAAGGCAGGCGTCGCAATGATGACCAGCTTGTTCGCCGCACGCCTCGGCGAATACGACATCCCCGTGTACGAAGTGCGGCCCGGCATTACGAAAACGGACATGACCAGTGGCGTCAGAGAAAAGTACGACAAACTCCTCAGCGAAGGGCTCTGCGCCACACCCCGCTGGGGCTATCCGGAAGACACCGGCAAAGCGGTCGGCGCCCTGGCAAGAGGCGACTTTCCGTACAGCACCGGCCAGGTCATCTCCGTAGACGGCGGACTTACCCTGCCCCGACTCTAACCACCTGTTTCTGATAACTGATATCTGAAAAAACATCCACCACCCGGTAAAAACCCGGAATATTTCTGAATTTTAGGATATTCAACTCCCTGGCAGTCGGATCGTAACTCCGGATGGTCTTATTCTGGGATTTTTCAAAAAAAAGAACGCGCGTTGGTTGGGTCAGGGCGAAATTGCGGACCATATCGGGACAGGGACACAATCGCCTGCTTTGACCGGACAAAAAAGGCTGGGGCCTGTTTACGAAAATGGTTGCAAGTCTGCGAAGCCGCGCACACTCACCCGAACCGCGCGCCGCGTAACCGACGACCCACGCTCAGATCGCCCCAGTCGGCTCCCTGCATCG
>JBKGYB010000129.1:0-6132 GCA_046546295.1 Opitutales bacterium
AGTCCAACTAAGCGGCGGATCGGCGGAATGAAATGATTGCTGAAAAACGTTTGCTAAAGCTGCACGCTACTTTATGTCATCATTTATGGGACGGGCTATAACTCAGGGGTAGCGTGCAGCTTAAGCAAACGTCCGTGTTAGCCTCTATAAAAACCTTACGGGGACGTTTGCTGAACCCTGACTTTGGCCTCTTCCTTCCGCGCGCCTATGAACCGTCCGCGAAAGTTCGGGCGTTTCGGAACATTCTCAGCCAGGGCCCGGCTTCGCCGGTGAAGGTGTCCGACGGGCGGTAGCTCATTTGTACGCTGCGGAAGCAACGTTCGGGGTGCGGCATGAGGATGGTGGCGCGTCCGTCGGGCGTGGTGAACCCGGTTGCTCCGCCCGGCGAGCCGTTTGGGTTGCCCGGGTACAATTCGGTGGCTTTTCCCTTGTAGTCGACGTAACGCATGCCGATGAGTTGTTGTTTTTCAAGTTCATGCAGGCTGCCGCCGGCTTCGAAATCGGCCCGGCCCTCGCCGTGTGCGACGGGTATGGGAAGGATCGAACCCTCCATGCCGTGAAAGAACACGGAGGGGGTGCGGAGAATTTCGACGTTGAGCAAGCGCGCTTCAAACTGTTCTGAGCGGTTTCGGACGAAATCCGGCCAGTTTTCCGCGCCGGGAATGATGTCTTTTAACCCGGCAAGCATCTGGCAGCCGTTGCATACGCCGAGTGTGAAACGGTCGGGACGTGCGAAGAATTCGGCGAATTGTTCTTTTAACGCTTCGTGGTAGAGGATGGTTTTCGCCCAGCCGGATCCCGCGCCAAGCACGTCGCCGTAGGAGAATCCGCCACAGGCGGCAAGTCCCGCAAAATCGCTTAATCGCGCGCGCCCTTCAATCAGGTCCGTCATGTGAAGGTCGACGGCTTCAAACCCGGCCACGTCGAAGGCGGCCGCCATTTCATTGTGTCCGTTGACGCCCTGTTCGCGGAAGATGGCAACAAGTGGACGGGCTTGTGTCTTTATGGCGGGCGCATGTTCCGGGTCGAAGGAAGGACGGGCGCAAATGCCGCTGTCCTCCCGATCCAACAACCGGTCATAGGCTTCACGGGCGCAGGCGGGGTTGTCGCGCCGGGCCTGCATTCGGAAGCTGAGTTCCGACCAGGCGCGGTGAAGCTCGTCCAGAGGAGCGTTGTACAGTTGTTCTTCGCCCAGGCGGATGCTAATACCGGGTTCGGCCACGGGTTTTCCGATCAGGCGGGTGATGTTGGCAAGACCGTGTTGTGCAAACGTGGAGGCGACACGGGCGAGGTCGTCTTTTTCCACTTCGACGACGGCGCCGAGCTCTTCGGAAAAGAGGGCGGCCAGGATGTCGGGCGGAGGGCTGTTTTCCGGCAACAGTTTGTCGAGCACGATGTCGAGCCCCTTGTGCCCGGCAAAAGCCATTTCAGCCAGAGTGGCGAAGAGGCCGCCATCACTGCGGTCATGGTAGGCCTGTAGAACACCGTCCGCGGCCAGTTCCTGGATGCATTTGAAAAAGGCCGTGAACCGTTCGGGCGCGTCGAGGTCCGGTGCTTCGTCGCCCGCCTGCTCGTAGACCTGTGCAAGCGCGCTCGCGCCGAGCCGGTTCTTGCCGGCGCCCAGATCGATCAACAGCAGCAGCCCCGTGTCGGTTTTGAGGTCGGGGGTGAGGGTTTGACGCACGTCGTCCACTGCGGCGAAGCCTGTTACAAGGAGACTGAGCGGGGCGGATTGTTTGTGGTTTTTGCCTTCCGTATCCGTCCATGAAGTACGCATCGACATCGAGTCTTTTCCTACGGGGATCGAAATGCCGAGCGCCGGGCAAAGCTCCATGCCCACGGCCCGGACGGTATCAAAAAGAGCGGCATCCTCGCCGGGTTCATTGGCGGCGACCATCCAGTTGGCGGAGAGTTTTACCTTTCCGATTTCTCCGACGGGGGCAGAGGCGAGATTGGTTAGGCATTCGCCGATCGCCATGCGTCCGGAAGCGGGAGCATCAAGGAGGGCGAGCGGCGTGCGTTCTCCAAGCGCCATGGTCTCGCCCGAGGTGCTGTCGAGCGTGGTGGTGGTGACGGCGGCATCCGCCACCGGAGTTTGCCACGGACCCACCATCTGGTCGCGGGCGACTTGTCCGGTGATGCTGCGGTCGGCGATGGTGATCAGGAATGACTTGTCGGCGACCGCGGGAAAGCGGAGCACGCGATCCACCGCGTCGGCAAGCTCAATGCTTTCGAGCCGCAGCGGTTCGGTGCGCGGGCGATGGCGTTGAACATCGCGCACCATCTTCGGGGTCTTGCCAAGAAGCGTGCTCATTGCCATGTCTATGGGGCGGTTTTTGAAGTGGCTGTCTTCCAGGATGAGGCGGCCGTCCCCGCTGGTTTCGCCAAGGACGGCGAAAGGGCAGCGTTCGCGGCCGCAGAGTTGTTCAAAGCGCTCCAGCTGGTCGGGGTGTACCGCGAGGACGTAGCGCTCCTGGGATTCGTTGCACCAGATCTCCATCGGGCTCATGGAGCGGTCTTCGTTGTGGATGCGGCGCACGTGGAAGTGTCCGCCCGTTGCTTCGACGAGTTCGGGCACGCCGTTGGACAAGCCGCCCGCGCCGATGTCGTGAATTGAGAGGATCGGATTTTTCGCGCCCAGTGCGATACATGCGTCAATGACCTGTTGGCAGCGGCGCTGCATTTCGGGGTTGCCGCGCTGGACCGAGTCGAAATCGAGTTCTTCCGACTGGCTGCCGGCTCCAATCGAGGATGCGGCGCCGCCGCCGAGGCCGATTTTCATGGACGGCCCGCCGAGCTGAATGATGGGGGCGCGCTCCGGGATTTCCCGTTTTGCGGTGTGTTCACGTTTCAGGTTGCCCATGCCGCCGGCCGCCATGATTGGCTTGTGGTAGCCCCGGAGGCGCGTGTCGTGCTTTGTTTCAAAGGTGCGGAACACGCCGCATAACTGGGGGCGCCCGAATTCGTTGCCGAAGGCGGCTGCCCCAATAGGGGCCTCCAGCATAATGTCCAGGGGGGAGGCGAGGCGTTCGGGGAACGGGGCGTCTATTGCTTCCCAAGGCAGCGGGTAGTCCGGAATCCGCAGGTGGGAAACGATGTAGGCTGCGAGACCGGCTTTGGATCGGCCGCCCCGGCCTGTGGCCCCTTCATCGCGGATTTCGCCCCCGACGCCGGTAGCTGCGCCCGGAAACGGCGCGATCGCGGTCGGGTGGTTGTGGGTTTCGACTTTGCAGAGGATGTCGAGCCGGGTCCCGGTCCTGCGATAGCACCGCCGCTCGCCGTCCGGCGCGGCTTCCCACCAGGCGCCATGGCTGCCCTCGATGACTCCTGAATTGTCCGCGTAGGCGACCACGGTGCCTTCCGGGTGTTGCTCGTGTGTGTGCCGGATCATGCTGAAGAGCGAGCGCTCGCTCCGTTCCCCGTCCACGATCCAGTCCGCGTTGAAAATTTTGTGCCGGCAGTGCTCCGAATTCACCTGGGAGAACATGACAAGTTCGGCATCGGTCGGGTCGCGCTCCGCGCCTTGAAAGGCATGCACAAGATAGTCGATTTCCTCGTCGTTGAGGGCAAGGCCCCAGTTCGTGTTGGCCTCGCAGAGCGCCCGCCTGCCTTCGGCGGCCAAGGGCACCGTGCGCAAGGAAGCCGGTTCGAAATGCTGGAAAAAATCATCCAGGTTGGTGGTGACGGTCTCCGTCATCCGGTCATGCAGCAGGTTGGCGGCTGCTGTTGGCAGATCTTCAAGCGCAAGGGCGTGGCCCGAAGCGTCGAGCAGGCGGAAATGGATGCCGTGTTCCACGCGCCGGACAACATGCAGGCCGCAATGGTGGAATATATCGGTCGCCTTGCTGGACCACGGCGAGATCGTGCCTTTTCGGGGAGTGACAAAAAACCCGTCATCCCGAACGAAGTTTCCTTCGGCTGCAAGCAGGGCGAATATTTTTTCCGTGGCTGCCTCGTCGAGCGCGGACTCCGTTTCGAGCAGGTACACGCGAACCGCATCGATCGATTCGACTCCGGGTTCCGGCGCGGCGTTTTGAATCGCGGCAAGCAGCGCCTGGCAGCGGAATGTTGAATATGCGGGACGGCCTTGAAGGAGAATCATGCTAATCGGTTGTATGTGGAATTGAACTTGATAAGAGCTCCGAATTCAATTCACGCGTCAAAGCTTCCAAAGGTAGCTCGCGCGCTGGTCGAGGATCTCCCCGTCGCCGTCTTCCAGCGTGAAGCGCCAGGCGCTCGGAATCGATTCCCGGCCCGGATTTTCCTCGCCTGTCAGCCCGACGAGGATTTCTTTTGTGGACGGGGGCGACGAAGGAAGTTCAAAGCGGTATTCCCGGGGCTCGGGAGATGCGTCGGTAATGAATTCGGCGACTACTTCGGCGCCGGAGGGCAAGCGCGGCGCTTTTTTGTCGAGAAAGACAATAAAATAGTAGCCCGCCCGTTCGCCGGATGTCGTGCGCAGGATGATCCGGTTCCCCTTGTTTTCCGCACCCGTAAAGTATTCCTTTATCCGTTTAAAGTCCTCCGCTTCCATGTAACGGGGTTCAATCTCCTTGATTGTGACAGAGTTTGCGGTTTCGGTGTCCCGAAACGACGCACAGGAACAGAAGAGCAGGACGGACAGAGCAAGCAGGAATATACGCATGGCGCGGATGCTCCGCAAGCAGAGCGGTCCTGTCAATCCCGCTGTTTCGGGCGCAAGGTCGCATATCTGTTTTCGTTTGCAAAAACAGGACGGACTGCCAATGTTAAAGCCTATGAAAATTCCATCTATTAAAACGGGCTTTGCCGTGTTGCTGGGGGTGTCCGCGCTCTTGTTTTCGAGTTGCAACACATTCCACGGGATAGGCAAGGATATCGAAGCACTGGGCGGCTCCATGCAGAAGAAAGCGGAAGAAGAGAAGGATTAGTGAGCCGGAAAAGCACGGCGAATCAGACGGCCGCCCGGGGTTTGCGGCATTCCAGTGTGACTTCAGGGCTGCCGGAAAAAGCCCGCAAGAGGACGCGGGCTGCACACGACATGCTGGGACTGTATTGCCACGTGCCCTTTTGCGCGTCGTCCTGCGACTTCTGCTCGTTTTATCAGGAAAAACCGAAACGCGCGCAGTTGCTGCGCTACCTCGGTGCAATGGAGCGGGAGTTCGCCCTGCTTCCGGCTGACCGCCAAATTGACACCGTGTTTTGGGGTGGCGGGACACCGGGCCTCTTGTCGGCTGCTGATTTGGGGCGTTTGGGGGAAGCCATGCTCGCCCGCATGCCTGCCGCGCCGTGCGAATGGACGGTGGAGATGGCGCCTTCCACTGTGAAAACGGACAAGTTGGAGATTC
Source organism: Opitutales bacterium (assembly GCA_046546295.1). Taxonomy (GTDB): domain Bacteria; phylum Verrucomicrobiota; class Verrucomicrobiia; order Opitutales; family Coraliomargaritaceae; genus JBKGYB01. The sequence goes on from JBKGYB010000129.1 coordinate 5,328, forward strand.
TCCGCGCTCTCGGGGTCACCCGAATTTCGATGGGCGCGCAGAGTTTTGATGCCGGGCTTCTGGAAGGGCTGGGTCGCTTGCACAACCGCAGCCAGATTGAAACCGCGTGGGAGCGGATCCTTGCGGCCGGGTTTCCGCAGACCAACCTGGATATGATTTTTGCCATACCGGGCCAGACATTGGAACAGTGGCAGACGGACTTGCATGAGGCGATTCGCATGGGACCGGATCATATCTCGACCTATTGCCTGACTTTTGAGGAGGATACCGCCCTCTATGTGAAGCTGTCGGAGGGCAAAGTCACACGGGACGAAGCCAAAGAACTGAGTTTTTACGAAAATGCCTGGGAGCAACTGGGGACTGCCGGCTACGCGCAGTACGAAATCTCCAATTTTGCACGCCCGGGCGCTGCCTGCCTGCACAATACCAACACATGGCGGATGGAGGAATGGATCGGGTGCGGCCCTTCGGCCGCCAGCCAGTTCGCCGGCGAGCGCTACCAGCGACCCTCGGATTTGGACGCTTGGGCCGCGGGCATGGAAGCGGGGCGCCCGCCCAGGTTGGAGCGCGTGGCACTGGACAACCGTCTTTTGTTCAGCGATGCGCTCCTGTTCGGTCTGCGCATGAACGCGGGGGTGGACCTTGCCGAGTTGCAGCAGCGCTTTCCGGACGCGGGCGCGCTGGAGCGACTGGAGCCCTGCCTGCGTCGGTTTGAAGAGGCCGGACACCTGCATCGTGACGGCACGGAGCTGCGCCTCACCCACAGCGGGCGATTGCTCTGTGACGGGATTGGAGCGGAAATACT
>JBKGYB010000130.1:0-6063 GCA_046546295.1 Opitutales bacterium
CAAGACGGGGAACCACCCCGGCCTGGCAAGCAGGCCACCCCTTCCCGCTTGGCGGGACCACCTGCGGTGGCCGGAGGGGAGTTGATAAAAAAACGGTTGGGCTGTTCGCGCTATTCGCCGTAGACCGTTAAAATGCCTGCCGCCACGGCTTCCGCATACTCCACCAGTATATCGTCTTCCGGCGGGGATTTTCCTGTATTGCGTGCGGCCAGCGCCGCCTGGAGGCGTGCGTAAGCGGTTTTTCCGTTCGCCACATAGGGCTCCGTAAATAGGATCGGGCAGCGGACCTCGCGCAGCAGAAGAAGGTTGCGCGCCCAAAGGTATGGCATTTCCGGCTTGGGGAGAACGGCGTTTTTTCCGCCGTAGACCGTGGGGGGCAGGCCGGTCGCACGCGCCAATTCCCGCGCAACCGCAGCGCCCAGCTCTAATTCGGGCGGGCCGCTGCCGTTTGCAAGCTTTATCCCGAGGGCCTGACGGTGCGCTTTCTTTTCGAGTTCGCTCTCGGTCAGACAGCCAAAGATCAGGACGTGGGCGTGATTGCTGTCCGACAGGCGGCGCTCTCCTTCCGCGGGCCAAGGGACGGCATTGATGTGCAGGGAAATCGCGACGTCCGGCCGGATGACTTCATTGATGCGCCTCGCCCGTTCCTGTAGCTCTTCAGTGAGGATCGCCTTGCGCGTTGCTTGTTCGCAGGCGGATTTGATGTATTCCGCCAGCGTTCGATACGAGAGCTCTTCGGGTGGCCCCATGTGAGCGAGGACTTCCCGCAAATAGGAGATGGGCGGTTTCGGATTGACCGGGGCGGCGCTTTCGCGAAGCAGCGCCACTTCCGCGCCGTAACTTTCAAGGCGCGTGCGTAGCAGGCGGGCCACTTCGAGGACAAGATCGCCCTCGCGCACCGGAAAATCGTCGGCTGCTGCTTGAAAGGAGCGTCCCTCATATTCCGCCCATTTGCCGCCGATGTGCCCGGGGTCAATCGCCACGACGAGCTCCTCCGGCAGGAGTCCGCCGGACTCAGGGTTGATTTTCCCCTTCTTCAGGCGCCCATCGGACAAAGGCTGCGGAGCGCTCAATTGCGCGGGCTGCTCTGTTCGGGCGGCCCGCAACTCTTCCGGCGAACGCCAATAGCGCGTGATTTCCGGCAGGGGCTCGAGGTCGCGGACAAGGGCTTCGGGCTCGGCCGCAAAAGGCGCGTACCGCTCCGCTAGCAGCGCCTTCAAATCGGGCGCTTCGGCGGCATTTGCCGTGCCCGGAGCGGCGAGACAACCTGCAAGGACAAGCGTCCCCGCCCCTGCGCGGCAATGCTTTGCGGCGGTTTTCGGAAGGCCGGCGGAGATGAGGTGTTTGAAGAAAAGGGTCACAAGGGCGGGAAGGCGGTATTTTCATTGGGTCTTGGGAGACCGCATGAAAACACATTTGGAATCGAAAATTTAAGATGTAAGAATGGACATTACTCGGCAACGACTTGGAAAACCAACTAAAAATACCGTGGCGGCGGCAATGGGGAGCCCTAAAAACTTTTGACCTTTCACGTGAGGTGTGTAGATCGTAGGGCTCATATGTCATCGGAACAGGCGCCCGTTTTACTTTTTGCAAGAGGCGGCTTTTTCCCGACGCCGGAACACACATTCTCGTCATCAGCCGATTCGGAACCTTGCAGGCGCATATTTAATATTAATTTCCAAAGCCCAATCCAGCGTTGAAAAAAAACAGATTAACTTTTAAAACCGTGATCCTTTCCGATGTTCACCTTGGGACATACGACTGCAAGGTGGAGGAGGTGAATTACTTTTTACAGCACACGAATTGCGGGAAACTTGTTTTAAACGGCGATATCATCGACGGGTGGAGCCTTGCCCGGAAGGGGCGCTGGACGGACAGCCATACGCGGTTCATCCGGCTGGCTTTAACCAAAATCGAGAAGCGCGGAACGGAAGTCATATACTTGCGGGGCAATCACGATGACATCCTGAACCGGTTTCTGCCGATTTTTTTCGGAAAGCTGACGATTGAAAACGAGCACATTCACAAGGGCGTAAACGGGGACTACATGATTGTTCATGGCGACGGCTTTGATGCGGTGACGCTCAACTACAGGTGGCTCGCCTTGCTGGGCGATATCGGCTATAAGAGCCTGCTACGGATCAACCGGGTCTACAACAAATACCGCAGCTGGCGCGGGAAACCTTTCTTTTCATTGAGCAAGGCGATCAAGGCCCGGGTGAAGTCGGCGGTCAGCTATGTCGGGAAATATGAGGAACAGTTGAAGCATTTCGCCCGCAAAAACAATTGCATCGGGATTATTTGCGGGCACATCCACACCCCGGATGATAAAATGATCGAAGGCATCCATTATTTGAATTCCGGAGACTGGGTGGAATCACTGACCGCTCTGGTTGAGCATGAGGACGGCCGCTTTGAGGTCCTCGGCTACGATGATTTTTGCGCCCGTCTTGAGGCCGGAGAGGCCAAGCGGACGGGGGAGGAAAACAAGTCGGACGAGGAACCCGGGCCCGACGGGAAGGTCGAGGAAAGCGCGTCGCGGGCGGCGCCTCCGACGCCGAAGTAAGGCGGCGCCCTTAACCCCGAAATCCGGATTCCTCGTCTCGACAAGGAGGGGAAGCGTGCTGTAATACCTGTCCCCTTCACCTCCCTTCACCTTTCGCAAACGCCCTAGCCTTTTTTCTTATGAAACCCGCATTCAGCATCGGACTTGCAGCAGCAATGCTTGCCTCCCCGTTTTTCATCCATCCGCTCCAGGCAGAGGACAAGATAGGCGCGGCCCGCGGCGTCCTGGAGCAATGGGTGGAAACGAACCGGATTATTTCGGAGGAAAAGAGCGACTGGCGCTTTGAGCAATCGGTGCTCGAAGACACTCGGGCAATGTTGGAAAATGAACTCGGGCGGTTGGAAGAGACGCTTCAGGAGCTGGAGCAAAGCATCTCGGCGACGGAGAAAGAGCGGGAACAACAGAACGATGAAAAAGCGAGGTTAAGCGAAGGGGCGGCAGTTGTGGCGGAGCGCATTGCCGGGTTTGAGGACCGACTAAAGAAGATCGCCCGCGCTTTTCCCGAACCCTTCCGTCAGGAGATCAAACCGATGCTCCGGCGCATCCCCGAAGACCCTGATGCGACGGAAGCCGACCTCGGCGGGCGGGTGCGGAACATACTCGCTATCCTTGCCCAAGCCGAAAAATTCAACAGCTCTTTTACCCGAACCAGTGAATCGCATGAGAGCGAGGACGGCACGCTTGTTGAAGTCCGCACCCTTTACTGGGGGCTGGCGATGGCATATTATGTCGATGCTTCCGGAACCCGTGCGGGGATCGGCCATCCCGGCAAAGACGGCTGGGAGTGGTCGGAGGTCGAAGGCGCGGGCCCGGCCATCGAACGCCTGCTCGAAGTCTCCGAAGGCGACGGCGCCATCGAATTTATCGAGGTTCCCGCACGCATCCATGATGTATCCGTAGAAGAATGACCGATGACCATGAATAAGAGACGATTCCATTTCCGGCCCCTTTGTTTCCTCGTCGTGGCTCTCACTGTGCCCGGTGGCGGGCTCTTTGCCCAAGCCTCCTTTGATGCCGCCACAGAAAAAGCCGAGGACGACCTGCGGCAGGCGCTTGAAGAACTCGCGTCGACCCGCGATGCAATTGCTTCTGAAAAAACGCCCTTGGTCCGTAAGGTCAACAGACTCGAAGCGGAAGTCGGCGACAAAAGGGATGAATTGGAGCGTCTCCGGAGCCGTCGCGACAACCGCGATGCCGAGCTCGAACGCACGGACGAGAAAGTGGATGCGCTCAAAGAGCGGAACGAATACATCGAGGGGCTCTTTGATGAGTTTGTCTCGAAATTTGAAACCGAGGTCCCGTTCAGCGAGATCCGGCTCTACGGCGACGTAGCGGAAGAGGCCCGCCTTGCGCTCGACGATCCCGACCTGAACCAGGAGGAGCGATTCACACGTCAACTGGACGTCCTGGACACCGCAATCGGACGGCTCGAAAAACTGACCGGCGGCTATACCTTTGAAGGTCGCGCGCTCGCCCCCGCCGGGTCAATTGAAAAGGGAACTTTTGCCGCGTTCGGCCCGAGCGTGTATTTTTCTTCGGAGGAATCCCCGCTGGCCGGCATCACTTTTGACAAAGTAAATACCGCCGAGCCCGCGGTCGCTGTTCCGGAGGAAAGGTATCAGCCGGGCATACGCAAGTTCGTGACCGCAGGCGAGGGCGACATCCCGGCGGATGCGAGCGGGGGCAAGGCCCTGCAAATCGAGCGCAGTGGCGACACCCTGACGGAGCATTTCGCCAAAGGCGGGAGCGTCGGTGTTGTGATCGGCGCGCTTGGAGGGGTTTGCCTGCTTCTCGGGATTTTCAAGGTCTTTGAAGTCCTCCGGTTCACCACCCCATCGGCCGAAAAAGTGTGGCAAGTGCTCGGGCGCATTGAATCCGGCGACCATGCAGGCGCCCGCACGGCCGCAAATGAAGTGCCCGGCGCGGGCGGGGACCTGTTGCAGGCGGGCGTCCGGCACGTGGGTGAAAAGCGTGGCACACTGGAAGAGATCCTTTACGAGAAGATTCTTGCCGTGCGCCCGCGCCTTGAACGCTTCCTGCCGTTTCTGGCGCTCACTGCCGCGGCTGCGCCGCTTCTCGGGCTGCTGGGCACGGTCACCGGGATGATCAAGACCTTCAATCTCATCACTGTCTTTGGCACCGGGGATGCGACGCGTCTTTCTTCCGGAATCTCCGAAGCGCTTGTCACTACGGAGCTCGGGCTCATCGTTGCCATCCCCTCGCTCATTCTGCACGGCCTGCTCGCGCGCATGGCCCGGCGCAAAATCGGAGAAATGGAGCAAACCGCGGTCGGCTTCATCAATGGGGTCATGGGGATCCGGAATAAAGACGCCCGCGCATAAGCGAAGGAGACGCGGCATGTTCGGACAAATCATCCAAATCTGGTTAAGCGGCGGATGGGTCATGATTCCCCTCGCCTGTCTCGCCGTGCTTATTTACTCCAATGCCCTCCAGCTCATCCTTTTTTTGCGCAAGGGGAACATCCATCTGGGGCGGGAACACGAATGGCGGCATTGGATCAAGCGACCCGACAACGCGGAGGGCCGGGTCGGTGAGATCATACGCTACACCCAGGAGGACGTGACGGCGGCGAACCACGTGCGCAGCCGCTTCGAAGAGGTGCGGCAAACCGTCCTGCACGGGGTCGACCGCCGGATTTTCTTTGTCAATACACTCGTGGCAGCCGCCCCGCTCCTAGGACTGCTTGGCACGGTGCTCGGCATGGTGCGCACTTTCAACGCGATCGCGCAGGGCGGGGGCGCGAAAACCGCATCACTGGTTGCTTCCGGGGTTTCGGAGGCCCTGATCACCACACAGACCGGCCTGTTTGTCGCGCTCCCTGGCATGTTCATGATTCTTCTCGTGCGCCGGCGCAAGCACGCGCTCGAAGCCGCCCTCGCCCGGATCGAAGCCCTCAGTATCACCCAACTCAAATTCGACTAACCCGTAAAACAAAGCCGATTTCGCACGCCTCCAAACACCCTTCCCGCAAGCATTGATTCATGTCACTGATTCGCCGCAACCTTAACTCCGACGATCAGGAGAGAGTGGAAATCAACCTCTCTCCCATGATCGATATGGTGTTCATCCTCCTGATTTTCTTCATTGTCACCACGGTGTTTGTTGAAGAAACCGGCGTCGAAGTGAACAAGCCTGAGACCGCCTCGGCGGTTGAACTGGAGCAAAACAGCATAATCATTGCAGTGACCTCGGACAACAAGGTGGTGTACGGCGGACGTGAAATCGGGGTTGGCGGAGTGGCCCCGATTGTCAAACGGCTCACCGGGCAGGACGACATGCCGGTCATCATACAAGCCGACGAGGGCGCCAGCCACGGCGTGTTCGCCCAAGTATACGGCGAAGCCAGGCAAGCCGGAGCGGAAACCATCAACTTTTCGACGAAACGATGAAAAGGTTTTAAGGGTACGGACTGGTTCATAGTGACGACTCAGGATTCAGGAAGAAGCCTGTAGCCAGGAACGTTGCGGTGCGGG
>JBKGYB010000131.1:0-6027 GCA_046546295.1 Opitutales bacterium
CTCAAGGGCGGGACGCCCTTGCTCCGTAACAGAGCGCGGTGCGGCGTTCGCCGCAATTTCGGAGACAGGGCGTCCCGCCCTGAGCCTGCCTGCCGTGAGCTTGCCTGTCCTGAGCCTGCCGAAGTGGTCGAACTGGTCGAAGGGTGGCGGTTGGACTTTCGGTGGATGCGGGACACGGCTGCCGTCCGGCCCGGAGAGCGCTCCTACCCGGCGGCCTATGTACCCGCCTCATCAGCGGCAGGGGCAATCGGACTTTTCTCCACTCCTTTTGGCGCCGCCATTTCGCTCTGCGAAGAGCTTTCAAGCGCTTCAAATTTTCGGGCCGTAACCAGAAGACGGGATTCCACGGAACGAACCGCGTTGTTGTAATCGCTTACCGAGCGGTCCAGGCTTTTCCCCAATTTCGCAAGGTGGGACGTCACCACGCCGATACGATCATACAATTCCTGGCCGAGCGCGCTGATTTGCCGGGCTTCCCGGGTGATCGCCTCCTGCTGCCAACCGTAAGCCACCGCTTTCAACAGGGCGATCAAGGTGGTCGGCGTGGCGAGAATGACCTGCCGGAACACGCCTTGCTCAATCAATTCCGGGTCCTGCTCCAAAGCGGCGCTGAAAATAGCTTCGTTCGGCAGGAACAGGACAATGAACTCCGGCGCATTGTCGAATTGCTCCCAATACGCCTTTTCCGAAAGCTTTTTAATATGGTCGCGGATTTGCCGCGCGTGGTCCCGCATTTTAGCCGTTCGTTCATCGGGATCGTCGCTTTCGAGAGCATCCAGATATGCGGCCAGCGGCGCCTTTGCGTCGACCACAACAATCCGGTCATTGGGCAAGCGGACAAGCAGGTCCGGACGTCTTTGCCGCCCGGCTTCATCTTCGCCGGAGGCTTGTTCGACAAAATCACAGCAGTTCACCATGCCCGCCATTTCGACGGTCCGGCGCAGCTGCATTTCCCCCCATTGTCCGCGCACTTGGGGCGCCCGCAGGGCCTGGACCAAATTGCCCGTGGTGCGGCTCAACTGGTCTTGCGTCTGGTTTAGGTTCTTCACCTGTTCCCGGAGACCGGAATACGCGGAAGCGCGCTCCCGCTCCATCGCCTCCACCCGTTCTTTGAAAGAACTCAAGGCCTCGCCTACCGGTTTCACCGTTTCCCGGATCGACGCTTCGCGCTTCGCAAGGTCGCTCTTCGCGCCTTCCTGGTATTTCTCCAGGGTGGCCCGCGCCAGGTCCAGGAAAGAGGCGTTGTTTTTTGACAAGGCTTCGGAAGACAGCGACTGGAAGGATTCGGCGAGCTTGCGCTTGGTTTCCTCCAAGAGCTCCAGTTTCTCGTCGGACGCTTTCCGCTCGGCTTCAATCCGCGCCTCCATCCGAGCAAGCTCTTCCTTGTCCTTCGCATGCGCGGCCCGAACATCTTCCAGTTCACGCTCGGCCCGAATCAGCCGGGCCTCCGTTTTCCTCAATATGCCACGCGCCAGAAGCCAGGCCAAACCAGCTCCGAAGGCCGCGCCTATCATACATGCCAGTAGTAAATCCATGCCTCCATTCAGCCAGAATTCGCGACGTTGGCAACGACCTTTGTTTTTACTACGATACGGACTGGATTTTTGTCGGGAAACCTCTCAAGATCATAGCCTATGAGAAAAGAAAAAGACTCAATGGGTGAAATGGAAGTTCCGGAGGACGCCCTGTACGGCGCCTCCACACAACGGGCGGTGCTCAATTTCCCGGTGAGCGGCCACCGTATGCCGGAACGCTTTATCCGCGCGGCGGGGCTGCTGAAATATGCTTGCGCCCGGGCAAATGCCGATCTGGGGCTGCTCAGCACGGAAAAGGCCGAATGGATCGCCCGTACGGCGGAGGAAGTGTATGAGGGCATGCACGCCGACCAATTCCCGGTGGATGTTTTCCAGACCGGTTCCGGCACTTCCACCAACATGAATGTCAACGAGGTGATCGCGAATCGTGCCAGCCAGCTTGCCGGCGAGCCCATCGGTTCGAAAAAACCGGTCCATCCGAACGACGATTGCAATCTCGGGCAATCCTCCAACGACACCATGCCCGCCGTCCTGCACCTGAGCGTCGCGGAAGCCCTGCAAACGGACCTCAAGCCGGCCCTCGAGCGCCTGCACAAAGCACTCCGCGCGAAAGCGGAAGCCTTTGAATCCATGGTCAAAATCGGTCGCACCCACTTGATGGACGCCACGCCGCTCACCCTGGGACAGGAGTTTTCGGGCTACGCCGCGCAAGTCGGCAAATCGATCCAGCGCGTCGACAAGGCGATCGCCGCCCTTGAGGAACTCGCGATCGGCGGCACGGCCGTCGGCACCGGCATCAACCGGCACCCGGAATTTCCGGAAAAAGTCGTCGCCCTTCTCAATTCAAAGACCGGCCTGAATTTCAGGGAAGCGGACAACCATTTCGAGGCCCAGGGCGGACGCGATGACTGTGTGGAAGTCGCCGGCCAGCTCAATGCCATCAGCGCCGGGCTGACCAAAATCGCCAATGATATCCGTCTGCTCGGGTCCGGCCCGCGCTGCGGCATCGGCGAACTGCAACTGCCCGCCACCCAGCCGGGTTCCTCCATCATGCCCGGCAAAGTCAACCCGGTCATGAGCGAAATGCTCGTGCAAAGCTGCATCTACGCACAGGGTCTTTGCAACTGCGTTACGATGGGCGGTCGCGACGGTCACTTCGAGCTGAATGTCACCATCCCGCTGATCGGTCACGCTCTGCACGAATCCATCACCTGCCTGAGCAACGGCGCCCGTCTCTTCAGCGAACGCTGTATCGAAGGCCTCGAAGCCAACGAAACAAAAATCGCCGAGCACCTGCGGAATTCCCTCATGCTCGTCACTGCTCTGAACCCGTACATCGGGTATGACAAAGCCTCACATGTAGCCAAAAAAGCATTTACGGAAGACAAAACACTGCGCGATGTTGTACTGGAGGAAGGGTTGATGGAAGAAACCGATCTGGATCAGGCGCTTGACCCGACCGGCATGGTGAGACCCGGTTAAATAATGAGGGCTGGAATAAATCCAGGCCCCGCGCATCACGCTATACACCATGACGAAGCACTTCCCTTTTCCACAACCGCGACTTCCAGCCACAATCGTATTTTTTATACTCTGCGGGGCGTCTTTCCTGCAGGCCACACCCGCGGAGTCCGATCACGCGAGCGTGGATTTGATTGCGGAGCAGGACGCCATTGTGCCGGGGGAAAGCTTCAATCTCGCCTTTCATTTCGAGCTCGAAGAGAAATGGCATATATACTGGCAAAACCCCGGCGCCAGCGGCCTGCCGCCGGAAATTGACTGGGACCTCCCCGAGGGCTTCGAAGCGGGAGACATCCAGTGGCCCACACCGGACCGCTTCACACTGGATGGCTTGGTGAACTACGGCTATGGTGGCGCCGTCACCCTCATCGTTCCAATGGAGGCGCCCGCCTCCCTGCGGACGGGTGAAACTTTGAGGCTTGCCGCCGACATTTCCTGGATCATCTGCAAGGACATTTGTCTGCCCGGCGACGCCTCTTTAAGCATCGAACTTCCGGTGAAAAATTCCTCCCAAGCCGGGAGCAAGGCCGAGCTATTTGATACCACACGAGAAAAGCTCCCTGAAGACGGCGCACCCTGGACCCTTGAAGCCTACCGGGCGGAGGAAATGATCCAGCTCCGGCTCGTGGCCGACAAGCCCGACGAGCTGCCGGAAGAACTTTACTTTTATACAGCTGATGAAGGCATAATCGACCCGAACCCGGAACAACCCCTCAACTTCGTCGGTCCCGAAACCGCCCGCCTTGCGCTGCAACCCGCCGACTCCTTTCCCGAAGACGGCATCGACAATTTGCGCGGCGTCCTTCAAACCGGTTCCGGGAGCTGGCTTGTGGACGTCCCCTTGCGCGAAGGCGCTCCCGGCGACCCCGCGGCCACTCCGACAAAGGAAGAACCCGGCGCCCCCGATTTCGTGCCCGACATGCGGGGCCTGGAAGGATTCCTGCTCGACTCCGGAATCGCGGGTTGGCTCGCCCTGGCGTTCATTGGCGGGCTCATTCTCAATATCACGCCCTGCGTCCTGCCCGTGCTTTCCCTCAAAGTCTTCGCCCTCCTGAACCATGCGGGCCAGGCTCGCTCGCAGTCCCTTTTTCAGGGGCTCGCTTACACCTCTGGGGTCGTTATCAGCTTTCTTATTCTCGCCGGCGCTCTCTTTGCCCTGCGCGCCCTCGGTGAACAAATCGGCTGGGGCTTCCAATTGCAAAACCCCGGCTTCGTGGCCGTCCTTGCTATCCTCTTTTTTCTCTTCGGGCTCAATCTTCTGGGCGTTTATGAAATCGGAGGCAGCCTGGTCGGAGCCGACTCAGGCGCCGCCCGGCGCAAGGACCTCTTGGGATCCTTCGGCATGGGCGTACTGGCCACCGTAGTCGGCGCTCCATGCGTCGGGCCCTTCATCGGGGCGGTCGGGGGCATCGCCGTGCAAGCAACCACCTGGCACGGCCTGCTCATTTTCGGAAGCATGGGGCTCGGACTCGCTTCCCCCTTCCTTTTACTTTCCATTTTCCCGCAAGGCGTCAAATGGCTGCCGAAACCGGGTCCCTGGATGGAAACGTTTAAACAACTCATGGGCTTCCTCCTGCTGTCGGCCGTGGTTTTTCTGGCCTTTGTCATGGGCCGGCTCGGCGGAACCGACGCAATGCTGACACTGCTCATGATCCTTCTTATGAGCGGCTTCTCCGCGTGGATATACGGTCGTTGGGGCGCCCCTGTCCGAGCCACCCCGGTACGCCGGACCGGGAAGACCATAGCGCTTGTTCTGCTCGCGTTGACCCTTGCGTTCGGCGTTCGCTCGACCGCTATCGAGGCGCAAAATCAAGATGCCTCATCCGAAACTTCCGATACCAGCGGGATGTGGAAAAAATGGTCCTCCGAGCGCGCCGAAACAGCCCTTGAAAAGGGCCGCCCGGTATTCGTTGATTTTACAGCGGCTTGGTGCCTGATCTGCCAGGCTAATAAAAAAAGCGCCCTTGAGACTGACGCGACACGGCAACTGTTTGAAGAATACAACATCCTGGCATTGCGGGCGGACTGGACACGGCGCGACGCAAGCATCACCAAAGAACTGGAACGTTTCGATCGCTCAGGTGTCCCCCTTTACGTGCTCCATACACCCGAAGGTGATGTTTCTATTCTTCCGCAGAGCCTGAACAACGGAATTGTGCGCGACGCCGTTGAAAACGCGCTGGATTAAGTTAATAATACACATGCGCAATACACACGGCTGTCTTAGACCAAGACACTCTACAAGAATCCAAAAACAGAAACTCCAACACAAAAAACCATGACAAACAAAATCCTCGTACTATCCGGCCTCATCGCCCTGCTCGTTACCCCGCTCACAGGGGAAGTCGAAACCGGAAAAAACGCGCCGGACTTCACGCTTACCGATACCACCGGCAAAGAACACAGTCTCTCCGATTTCGAAGGACAATATGTGGTTCTCGAATGGTTCAATCAAGACTGTCCCTTCGTAAAAAAGCACTATGACAGTGGCAACATGCAGGATTTGCAGAAGTCCATGACGGATGAAGATGTCGTCTGGTTGCAGGTCATTTCTTCAGCTGAAGGCAAACAAGGCTACGTCACGCCTTCCGAGGGCGAAACATTGCGGGAAGAAAAAAACATGCACTCGACCGCGATGCTGCTTGATACGGAAGGAAAAGTCGGACGCGCATACGATGCCCGCGTCACGCCGCACATGTACCTGATCAATCCCGAAGGCGAACTCGTGTATCAGGGCGCGATCGACAGCATCAGCTCAAGCCGGAAGGAAGACATCGACCGCGCGACAAATTTTGTAGTGGAAGCCTACAAAGCTGCGAAAAACGGGGAAAAAGCACCCAATCCAAGCACGAAGGCCTACGGTTGCAGCGTTAAATACTGACGTCGTATATCGCTGCGGGTCGTCGCGGAATGAAAATTGCACATGCCCGCCCGTAATTCATCCTACATTCCGCAGTTGAACCACTGATTA
>JBKGYB010000132.1:0-6026 GCA_046546295.1 Opitutales bacterium
TTTTTCGTGGGTGGTGTTTTTGAAGCGGCGCTCTTTTTACGGATCGCTTTTTTTGAGGCGCTCTTTTTGCCCGCAGGTTTTCCGGTTGTGGCTTTCGTGGCTGCGACCTTCTTTGCAGCCGTCTTTTTGGCGCCTGTCTTCCCGGTTGCGGTTTTCCTGGCCGGTGTTTTTTTTGCCGCGGTTTCTTTTGTTTCCGACTCCGCTTTTGATTCTTTGGAGGCGGCGGACTTTTTGTTTGGGTGGCTCATGTAAAGATATGGAATGTTAATGGATTCAGGTGGCTTGGGAAATTTGCTCGAGGGCTTCCTTGCAGCGCGGTGAAACGGGGCCCCATTCTTCTGTATCGACCAAGGCTTCGACCCAGCGCCAACTGCGGGGGCAGCGGACGCCGTCCGCGTGGTCGACTTCCACCGAAATGCCGGTGGCTTCCGGGTTTTCGGAAAGGAGGACCTGTGAAAGAATGAAAAGTTCCGGCAGGTCTTCTTTGTAGCGTTGCAGACGGGCGAACTCGGGGTCTTTGGGCGAGCCGGTGATATGGGCCTTGGCGTCCAGGCTCTGGCCGATAACTTTCTCCTGGCGCAGTTTTTCCAAGGGCTCGTTAAGATGTGTCGTGAGGAAGCGCAGCAGGGCGTTCACGGTTTCAGCGTCATCCGGGCGGTCCCATGCGGGGTCCGGCACGGGCCAATCCGCGAGTGCGACCGGGGCGTCCGAAAATTCCTCGTCCTGCCGGGCGTAGCACCACGCTTCGTCGGAGGTGAAGGGAAGGATAGGGGCAATCAAACGTATGAGGCTGGAAAGAATGGCGTGGAGGGCGGTTTGCGAAGAACGGCGGAGCGGGTCGCCGGGGGCGCGCGTATAGAGCCGGTCCTTCAGGATATCATGATACGTGGCGGACAGCGTGTTCGCGCAAAAGGGGTCGATAAAATCCTTGAATGCACGGTGAAAGGCATAGTTGTCGTAGGCCCCGGTCACCTGCTCAATCAGACGGTGCAACTGGCATAGCGCCCATTTGTCCACGATGTGGAGCTGATCCGGTGGAATTGCATCGGCGCGGGGGTCGAAGTCGGCGAGGTTGCCGATCTGGAAGCGCAGGGTATTGCGCAGGTTGCGGTAGCTGTTGCTGATGTTGCGGACGATGCTGTCCGAGACCGGCACATCGCCCCGGTAATCCTGCGAGCAGATCCAGAGGCGCACAATGTCGGCGCCGTAGTCGCCGATCCACTCCATCAGCGGGCGCGCCGCGCCGTCGCTCTTGGAGAGCTTGGTGCCGTCTTCCTTGACAATAAAACCATGCGTCAGCACCTGCTTGAACGGCGCCTGGTTGTCCGCGATGACTCCGGTCAGAAGGGAGCTTTGAAACCAGCCGCGGTGTTGATCGCTGCCCTCAAGGTACAAGTCCGCCGGCCAGTTGAATTTTTCGTTTTTGCGAAGGACCGCGCGGTGACTGCAACCGGAGTCGATCCAGACATCCAGCGTGTCGGTTCCGGGCTTAAGTTCGCCGGCGGGCGGCCAATGGGCGGGGGTCTCGACGCCTTCGAGCAGTTCGGACGCGGATTGCCGAAACCACGCGTCGCTGCCGCTGTGTTCAATTTTTCCGGCGATCGCCCGAATGACGCCGGCATCGAGGTAGGCTTCCCCGTTTGCGTCGAAGAACGCCGGCACCGGTACGCCCCAGCTGCGCTGGCGGCTGATGCACCAGTCGGGGCGGTTTTCGATGGCGGCCCGCATGCGGTTGCGGCCCCATTCAGGGACGAAGCTCACGGCGTCAAGCGCTTCCAGCGCACGGTCACGCGTATCGGCCGTGTCGAGTGCCACGAACCATTGGTTCATGGCCCTGAACACGACCGGTGTTTTCGAGCGCCAGCAATGCGGGTAGCTGTGTTGAATCGATTCCTTGGCGAGCAGGGCGCCGTTTCCCGCGATAATTTTGAGGACCCCTTTGTTGGCATCGCTGAGGCTGCCTTCGGCTTCCAGCACGGAGCAACCGACAAGTTCGGGCGGGATTGAGCCGTCATCGACATACGCGCCGTCGTCGTCCAGGGGACAATAGATATCAAGGCCGTAGTTTACGCCGGTTATATAGTCGTCCAGCCCGTGGCCCGGCGCGATGTGCACGCACCCGGTTCCGTTTTCGGTGGTCACGTATTCCGCGAGGATCAGCGGGCTTGCCCGGTCGATGAAGGGATGACGGGCTTCGAGATGCTCCAGTTCCGAACCGGGCAAGGTCTTGATCAGCGTGGCGTCCGTGATGCCACAGGCTTCCGCGACAGTCGTCGCAAGCTCCGTGGCCATGAGCAGCGTGCCATGCTCCGTCTTGTAGAGGCCGTAGGTGACGCGCGGGTGCACGGCCACCGCGAGATTGGCTGGAAGCGTCCAAGGGGTGGTTGTCCAGATGACGGCTGCGGCGGGCTCCTCGATGCCGAGCGTGCGGCAGGCATCCGGGGAAAACGGGAGTTTGACGTAGATTGAAACCCCTTTGTGCTCGCGGTATTCGATTTCCGCTTCAGCGAGGGCGGTGGCGCAGGGGATCGACCAATAGACCGGCTTTTTGCTGCGGTAGACAAGGCCCTGTTCCACAAATTCGGCGAAGGTCCGGAGTTCCTCGGCCTCGTAGTCCGGGTGAATGGTCCAGTATGGATGTTCCCAGTCCCCAAGCACCCCGAGGCGTTGAAACTGGCTGCCTTGCACCTCGCGAAAATGGTCCGCAAAGGCCGCGCAAGCTTCCCGGACTTCCAAGGGGGTGTAGTCCGTGCGCCCCTCGTCCTGCAACTGGCGGGCCACTTTGTGTTCAATCGGCAGGCCATGGCTGTCCCAACCGGGGACATAGGGAGCGTCGCAGCCGCGCATCCATTTATAGCGCAGGATGGTGTCCTTGAGTGTTTTGTTCAGCGCGTGGCCCAGGTGGAGATCGCCGTTTGTAAACGGAGGGCCGTCGTGGAGCGTGAAACGCGGACCGCCGGTGTTTTTTTCCTGAATCTTTTGGTACAGGTTCACCTCATTCCAATGCTCGACCCTCTGGGGTTCGCGCTTCACGAGAGACCCGCGCATAGGAAAGCCGGTTTTCGGGAGGTTGAGTGTCTGCTTGAGATCTTGCGGCATGGCGGGGCTCTTCGCTTGTGAAAAGCGCGGAAGTGTGGATTTTCCAACAAGCAAGTCAAGCGCGCAGATTATTTGTTTACCTATGTGCCCGCGCGAAATTCAAGGGTCAGGAATGCCGATGGCCTCGGTTCAATATTCCGTGGTTATTTTTATGCCGATTTTCTTGGCAGCGAAAAATTTATATAAATTTAACAATTTTTAATGCAATTTATAAAATTTATGTTAAAATTTGGTCTAAAACTGATTCCTCTGTCGATCCTACCGGATGGAAATGAAAATCTTCAGTCTCACCGCATCCGTGCTTATTGCATCCGCGCTCTCCTTGTCGGCGGGTATTTCCCTGACGGTTCCTACCGACGACTGGACCGCCATCCAATTGGGCGAACGGACCGACTACCCTGATGATGAGCAGGCAAAAAAAACAGGGGGTGATATCGTCGGCGACGAATCCGGCAATCAGGCAGGATTTTTCCGCAAATATGACAGGGGCGCCGCAACCGGCATCTCGGATGATGAACTGGGTTATAGGATACGGCTGGGGGATGATACGTCATCGCACATATTTGTTGGTCTTGATATTGGTGCAAACGGGAGCTCGCCGAATGGGAAGCTCGATATGTTTATCCATGCCAACATTGGGAACAATAATCCAAAACAGGATGAAATATCTTTTTTTGACGCAGGAGACGGCCTGAACAATTCTCCCGACACCTCAACAGTGGGTAACGAAATTCCTTTCAAAGATGGGAGGGATCAAGATTTTGCCAAATATGAAGATCTCTCACCGGTCAGTGAATCGAATGACTCGTACCTCGCGGCAAATCCGGATGATGCTGGCACGGATCTGAATGGGGATGGCAAGAATGACTTTTTCTTATCGTTCAAAGTTTCAATGCAGAAGTTCAATGATGCTTATTTGGAATTTTTCCCAGATAACGAATCGTTGACGGAAAACACGCTCATGTCCCAAACGCTGATGACGTCGACTAATAAAAACAATTTCAATCAGGATTTCGGAGGTTTGGATGAGAGCTTTGTTAGTAATCAGACATGGACGGACCTGGGGGCGGGTTCCGAACCCGAAGCCGTTCCTGAAGGAGCCGCCTCCGCGATGATTTTCGGCCTGCTCGGTTTCAGCTTCGTGCTTGTTTGCCGACGTAAATAACCTGTGCTTGCGCCGTAATCGGGAAACACCCCGGAATCGCCACGCTCGAACCGCTGATTTTCGCTGATAGTCCGCTAATATGGGAGGCAGCCGGAAATTGCGCGCCGCCGTGTTTTTAATCTTTTCGAGGGGATGCGTCCTTAAGTAGAATGTTCCCTTCAAATATGAATGAAACAACACAACCTGTCGTGCTCATCATCCGGGATGGATGGGGCGAAAATCATGATTCCGAACAGGACCGCTGCAATGCCGTCAAGCAGGCCAATACGCCTTGCGCGGACGAGTTGACGGCGTCCTGGCCGCGCACCGAAATCATGGCCTGCGGGCCTGATGTGGGCCTGCCGGAAGGCATTATGGGCAACAGCGAGGTGGGGCACCAGAACATCGGCGCCGGCCGCGTGGTGGACCAGGAAATTGTCCGGATCGACAAAGCGCTTGCCGAGGGCTCGGTGGCTTCGACCGAAGCCGTGCAGGGTGCCTTTGAGCGGGTGCAATCCGGAAAGGGCCGTTTGCATTTGATGGGCTTGGTTTCCGACGCCGGTGTGCATGCGATGTTAACGCACCTCTACGGGCTTGTGCGGCTGGCGAAGGATGCCGGGGTGTCCGAGGTCTGCGTGCACGCGTTTACCGACGGGCGCGACACGGGACCGTTCACCGGCCAGACCTTCCTGCGGGAAGTGGAAGAGAATTTGGGCGCTATCGGGGTGGGTCGCATCGCCTCCGTGTCCGGACGTTACTGGAGCATGGACCGCGACAACCGCTGGGATCGTGTGCGGCGCGCATACGACTGCCTGACCGGGCGCGCGGTCGAGCGAACCGCTGCTTCCGCCGAAGCAGCCATCAAGCGCCACTATGAGGCCCCCGAAACCCAGGGCACCCAAGGCGATGAATTTTGTCCTCCGACCGCCATAGTGGACGAGTCGGGCCAACCCATTGGTTCGATCAAAGACGGCGATGCGGTAATCTTTTTCAATTTCCGGGGCGATCGTCCGCGCGAACTGACCCGCGCCTTTATTGAAGACGACTTCCAGGGCTTTGATCGCGGGCGCAAGCTTGATCTTTTTTATGCCACAATGACGGAATACCAGAAAGGGCTATGCCCGAATATCATTTTCCGAAAGCCACCCAAGATGGCGGATATTCTTGGCAGCTACATGGCGGACCGGGGCATTTCGCAGTTTCGCTGTGCCGAGACCGAGAAATTCCCCCATGTCACCTTTTTCTTCAATGACTACCGGGAAGAGCCCTTTGAAGGGGAAGAGCGCGAGCTGATACCCAGCCCCCAGGACTGCGCAACCTACGACGAAAAGCCCGAAATGTCGGCCTACGGCGTCCGTGACGCCGCTGAAAAAGCGATCCGTTCGGGAAAATACGGCCTTGTCGTGGTCAACTTCGCCAATCCCGACATGGTTGGGCATACCGGCGTGTTTGAGGCCTGTGTACAAGCCTGTGAAGTCGTGGACAAATGCGTGGCCGACTTATTGGAAGCCGTGGACGCGGCAGGGGGCAAGGCGCTCATTACAGCGGACCACGGAAATTCCGACCAGTTGTGGAATCCGGAGACCGAGCGGGCGCATACTTCGCACACTTTGAACCCGGTGGAAGTTGTGGTTTACGGGAAGGATTGCGCAAGTCTCAAGCTGGCCGAAAGCGGGCGTTTGGGGGATATTGCGCCGACCCTTTTGCGCATGATGGACCTGCCTCAGCCCGAAGCAATGACCGGGAAATCATTGATTCAATAGAGCAAGAGGCCCTTTGAAAA
>JBKGYB010000133.1:0-5937 GCA_046546295.1 Opitutales bacterium
AATGATCAGTGTTCATCAGTGTTAATCAGTGGTTCAACTGCGGAATGTAGGTTAAATGCGGCCCCCTCATATTCGGGAAATTTCATGCATCCGCTTGACGCAGGGCTGTCTTAACATGCATCTTCACGCATAGAGTAAATGCAGGCTTTCACCTGTTTTAGACTTTAAAAATTTTCCCGCTTTGTTCCCATTATGAGTATGAATACAATCACACCTGAAGTCCGTTCGCAAATTGAAGAAATCACCCGCCGTGCGGGGCATATATGGAGGTTTCTTTGACGGGGATACGAAACTTCGAAAAATAGAAGAGCTGGAAGCGAAGATGGCGGAGCCCGATTTCTGGGACGACCCGTCCGGCGCCCAGAAAGTGATCGGTGAAATGAACCGCTTGAAAAACATCATTGGGCCGATCCGTTCCTTCATTTCCGAGACGGACGACTTGAATGCCATGCTGGAGTTGGTGGAGGAAATGGATCCGGAGGATACGGAAGCCAAATCCTACGGCGAGGAACTTGCCGCCACCGTTGACCGGCTTGCCCGGCGGATCGACAAGCTTGAGTTGGCGTCGTTTTTAAGCGGGCCGCACGACGCGTCGAACGCCTACCTCACCATTCATGCAGGCGCCGGTGGCACCGAGTCCTGCGATTGGGCGAACATGTTGCTTCGAATGTATACGCGGTGGGCGGAACGCTCCGGTTTCACCGCCGATGTGCTGGATATTATACCGGGCGAAGAAGTCGGGATAAGCGCGGCTACGCTTCATATCAAAGGGACCAATGCCTATGGCTACGCCAAAGCCGAACGCGGGGTGCATCGTCTCGTCCGGATCAGTCCCTTCGATTCCAATGCGCGCCGCCACACATCGTTTTGTTCCGTCGATGTGGTGGCGGAGGTGGAGGACGACAGTGAAGTGGAAGTGAACGACGCCGATGTCCGGGTCGATGTGTACCGGGCCAGCGGGAAGGGCGGACAGCATGTCAATCGAACCGAGTCCGCCGTGCGCCTGACTCACCTGCCCACCGGTATTGTCGTGACCTGTCAGAACGACCGCTCGCAGCTGAAAAACAAGGCCACCGCCATGCGAACCTTGAAATCGCGCCTCTATGAAAAGAAGGAAGACGAAAAGCGTAATGAGAGGGAGCGTTTCTACGGCGAAAAGGGGGAAATCGCATGGGGCAACCAGATTCGCTCCTATGTTTTTCAACCTTACCAGATGGTGAAGGATTTGCGCACGGGCGAGGAAACCGGAAATGTCCAGGCTGTCATGGACGGCGATCTGGATGCGTTTATTCACGCTTGGCTGCGGGCGGGGTCTCCGACCTCCCGCAAAGCCGCCGAGGATCGAAAGTTTGAGAATGACGAATAACGTGCGCAACGAGGATGGGCTGTCCTACCAGGATGCCGGCAACGCCTTTTCCAGCCAGAGTTTGTTTGAAGACAAGACCTGGCGCTATGCGCCGTCGGCATTTCCGTTAGACTCGGAGCAACTGGACGCGATTCGTCAAATCGGCCAGGCCTGCCTCGATTTCTATCATGCTTTGGAGACCCTTTACCTGCGTTCGGCCGCGGATAAAAACCTGCTCCGCAACCGGGAGCTGAAAGCCCCTTGGGTGGCGGAGTATTTGGACCGGGGAAAGCCGGCGCCTCTCGTCGAGCATGCCCGCGCGGAGGGCCTGCGCGGAAGCATGCCCATTGTGCTGCGGCCGGATCTGCTTTTAACGGAAAACGGCTTTGCGATGACGGAAATTGATTCCGTTCCCGGTGGCATCGGCTTGACCGCTTTTCTGAACCGTCTCTATACGGAAGCCCATGGCGAGGCATTGATCGGGGGTGGAACCCCGGATATGGTCGACGTCTTTTATGCGGCATTGTGCTCGCAAGCGCCCCATAAAAATACGCCTTATATCGCGATCGTGGTCAGCGAGGAAGCCGCGACCTACCGCCCCGAGATGGAATGGCTGGCCGGTGAATTGCGCAGACGGGGACGTCGCGTGCACGTTTTTCATCCCGACGAAATCATGCCCTTGGGCGATGCCATTTGCGTGGGGATCGACGGAGACCCGCAGCAAGTGGACTTGATCTACCGGTTCTGGGAACTGTTCGACATCGCCAACGTGCCCATAGCCCGCCACCTGATGGAAGCGCCGCTGAACACACAGCTTGGCGTGACGCCGCCAATGCGGCACTTTCAGGAGGAAAAGCTTAACCTCGCCCTCTTCCACCACCATATTCTGGAGGCGTTCTGGAAAGAGAATCTGCCCCGGGAATCCTATCGGATCCTGCAGCGGATCATTCCGCGAACATGGGTGATGGACCCGGTGGAGATCCCTCCGAATGCCGTCCTTGACGCGCCGCTCATTAACGGAAAACCGATTACCGATTGGTTGCAGTTGGCCGAGGCCGGAAAAAAAGAACGCAACCTGATCATTAAGATCAGCGGCTACCACGAAAGCGCCTGGGGAGCCCGCAGCGTAACTTTGGGAAGCGACTCTTCAAAAGCGGAGTGGGAAAATGCGATCCAGGCTGCGGTCGCAATGGCGGATACATCGCTGCATATACTGCAGGTCTATGAAAAACCGAAGCGTGTGAGCCATCCCGTTTACGGGGCCGATGGCGCCGTCCAATCGATGGACAGCCGGGTGCGTCTTTGCCCGTTCTACTTTATCGATGCGAAGGAGCGCGCCGCCAACCTTGCGGGGATCTTGGCCACGCTTTGCCCGGCCGACAAAAAAATCATCCACGGCATGAAAGATGCCGCGCTTCTGCCATGTTATCACAAATAAGATGGATGCCGGGCGTCTGTCGGCCTGCGCCGGCGGGAACCACCCCTGAACAAATCGCTTCGAGCCTTCGACTGGCTGAGGGCAGGGCGGCGGTTTGTTCCGTCCCCTCTTCAAACGAGGAGGGGAGTTTTTAAGCCCGGATTTGAATTGCTTTGTCAAAAAGTCATTCTTGTAAAAACATTGGCCTTTATTTTGCTGCTGTTCCCGGTAGCCAACGAAAATCAACACGCGGCTCCAAAGCCTGTTTACTATGTCGACTCAAAAAACCAAAAAAGCTAAAAACCCGGAGGCCCCGAAGATCAAAAAGGCGGCCGTGCGGCGCGCGCGCGAACAGACCGAGCGCGGCGAAGCCTTTAATTTCGCAGTGGATGACTCCAAGGATGCCGTTCAGACCTCCATACTGAACCATCTGCGTTTCACTCTTGCAAGGCACCCCGAAAGCGCCACCCGGAACGAATGGTGGACCGCGACTTGTTACGCTGTGCGGGATCGACTCCTTGACCGCTTCATGAAGACCCAGGCCGTGCATGAACAAAACCAGGTCCGCCGCGCCTACTACCTGAGCCTCGAATACCTGATGGGGCGCATGTTGGTCAACAATCTATACAATACGGGGCTGGTTGAATCAACCCGGGAAGCCCTTGCCGAATTAGGCCAGGACTTTGAGGCAATTGCCGCGGAAGAGGCGGACATGGGGCTCGGCAACGGGGGGCTCGGCCGCCTTGCGGCTTGTTTTCTCGATTCCCTTGCTTCGTTGGACCTGCCCGCGATCGGCTATGGCATCTACTATGAATTCGGGCTTTTTCGCCAGGAATTCAAGAATGGGCGACAGGTCGAACATCCGGACGCTTGGCAGGAAAAAGGTTGTCCATGGACCTTTGTGCGCCCGAATTTCGCACAGGAAGTAAAGCTCTATGGCCGCGTGGAGCACAAAAGCAATGAAAACGGCGAGATTCGCCCCGTCTGGGTGGACTATAAAACGCTGGAAGGCGTGCCGTACGACCTGCCGATCGTCGGTTACGGCGGGGAGACCGTGAATTTCCTTCGCCTGTGGGAATCACGGGCATCGCACGAATTTGATTTCGAGGTGTTCAATGAGGGCGGATATGTCGAAGCCGTGCGCGAAAAAGCCATGGGGGAAACCATTTCCAAGGTGCTCTATCCGAATGATCGCACGGAAAACGGCAAAGAGCTGCGGCTGGTCCAGCAGTTCTTTTTCGTCAGTTGCTCATTGCAGGATATTGTCCGGCGCTTTTTGCGAAAGAACACCGAATGGTCCGCATTTCCCGACTACAATGTCATCCAGTTGAATGACACGCATCCGGCCATCGCGGTTCCGGAACTCATGCGCTTGCTCATTGACGAGCACGGACTGAATTGGGCGTCCGCCTGGTCGATTGTCACGCGCACTTTCAACTACACCAACCATACGCTCCTTCCGGAGGCACTTGAAAAATGGAGCGTTCCTTTGTTTGAACGCCTCTTGCCGCGTCACCTCGAAATCATCTACGAGATCAACACCCGCTTCCTGGAAGAAGTCGTGGAAGCCAAATGGCCGGGGGATGGCGCGAAGAAAGCGGAACTATCCCTGATCGAAGAAGGGCAGCCCAAAATGGTGCGTATGGCCTATCTTTCCATCGTTGGTTCCGCGCACGTGAACGGCGTGGCGGCGATTCATACCGAACTCTTGAAAAAGCACTTGTTCTCGGGGTTTGATGCCCTGTATCCGGGGAAATTCCTCAGCATGACCAACGGCATTACCCCGCGCCGCTGGCTGCTCGCTTGCAATCCGGCCCTGAGCGAATTGATCACGGAGCAAATCGGTTCCGGGTGGGCCAAGCAACTGGAGGAGATCAGAGGAATCGAAAAATCAGCCGAAGATCCGGATTTTCAGAAACGTTTCATGTCCGTAAAACGGGCGAACAAGGAAGCCTTTGCCGCGTATGCCAAGGATAATTGCGGGATCGATATTGATCCCGGGGCTATCTTTGACGTGCAGATCAAAAGACTGCACGAATACAAGCGCCAGCACCTGAACCTGCTCCACATACTCACCCTCTACCGGAGGATTCTCAACAACCCGGACTACGATATGCACCCGCGGGTGTTCATCTTCGGCGCCAAAGCCGCGCCGGGCTACGCGCTTGCCAAAAACATCATTCGCGCGATCAACAAAGTCGGGGAGAAAATAAACGCGGATCCCCGTGTTAACGAAAAACTGAAAATCGTCTTCCCCGAAAACTACTGCGTATCGCTCGCGGAAAAAATCATTCCCGCGGCCGATCTTTCCGAGCAGATATCCACTGCCGGGAAAGAAGCCTCCGGCACCGGCAACATGAAACTTGCCCTGAACGGCGCATTAACGATCGGTACGCTCGACGGCGCGAATATCGAAATCCGGGAAGAGGTCGGCAAGGAGAACATCTTTATTTTCGGAAAAACCGTGCAGCAGGTGGAAGATCTCCGTTCCCGTCATTACAACCCCTACGATATATACAACGACAACCAGGAGTTGAAAGCCGTGCTCGACTGGTTGCGCTCCGATTACTTCACGCCCGGAGAGCCCGATGCATTTGCGCCGACCTGCCGGAGTCTTCTGGAGGAGGGCGACCCGTTCTTTGTGCTGGCGGACTACGCGGCCTATATTCGCGCGCAAGAGAAAGTGGATGCCGCCTTTCGTCGCACCGGCGACTGGGCGCGCATGGCGATACTCAACACCGCCCGCGTCGCAAAATTCTCATCCGACCGGACAATCCGCGATTATGCCGAACACATCTGGCAGCTGAAACCCATTAAAGTCGGGGAGTAGGGCGGGTCCAGGTCCACCGGCTCCACGGCTTTTCAAAAAAACACTTGAAAAATGCGCCATACGTGATCAAGTTGACATAGATAAAGGCGCGGTCGCCAAGTGGTAAGGCCGGGGACTGCAAATCCTCTATCGTGGGTTCGATTCCCACCCGCGCCTCCATTTTTTAAATCTAAACCCGCTTCCCCGAAAAGGGAGGCGGGTTTTTTCTTTGGCGCGCACTGGCAGGGCGCCGAAGAGCCGGACGCTTCGAGCGCCATGCGGGTTCGGGAAAAGGCGAAGAGCCTTAAATCGGAAATTAAAGTAGCGTGCAGCTTGTGTAAGAAGCCCCTGAAATCAACCGATTGG
>JBKGYB010000134.1:0-5864 GCA_046546295.1 Opitutales bacterium
GTTTTTATCCGCCATCAACAATCAAAAATCAGAAATCAAACCGACACTATGACCGACCAAACCGCATTTGCGCTTGCGACACTCTTTTATCTCTTCGCCTTCGGCTACGGGTTGATTGCGTTGCTCTGCGGACGCACCCAATCCCGACCTGTCCAGTACACGCTCCTCGCGGGCGCCTTTCTTCTTCAAACACTTGGCCTGAGCCTGCGAGGAGCGGAAATCCAAGCCTGCCCCTTGGGCAACATATTTGAAATCGCGCATTTCATCGCATGGTCGATTGTCCTTTTGTTTTTCATAATCGGCCCGATCTTCAAGCTGCGCCTGCTCAGCTTTTTTACCGCCGGGCTGGCCGCTCTTCTCTCCGTAGTTGTTTTTCTCGTTCCCGCATGGGATGCATCCTATCCCGCCGGTATTTTCGGAGGCAATCCATGGATCGAGCTCCACGCCGCGCTCGCGATATTCAGCTACGGCGTTTTTGCAACACTTGCCCTGATATCCACAATGTTTCTCATTCAGCAGTACGGCCTCAAACACAAACAGGCAAAGGGTCTCTACGCCTATCTTCCTTCCGTGCAACAACTCGATACCATGGCCAAGCGCCTGCTCCTTACCGGTGTTGGCGTCCTGAGTGCCGCTCTCTTTTTTGGCGCGGTCTTTTGGATGTCCAATCCCGACCGTGTTCCGCTTTTAAAATTAACCATAACTTGCATGGTCTGGGCTGGTTACATCACTGTCGTCGTTCTACGGCTTCGTCGGAAACTTGTCACTCGGCGTCACGCAGTCGCCGCCATCGCACTTTTCCTCTTTGCACTTGCTTCTCTCTGGCCTGTGCAAACAGCCCGCGAGGGAAAAAGACCGACGCCCGAAAAACCCGTCATCCACCGCTAACCCTTTTTGCCGCGAGGCGTTATGAGCGATCTGTTACAGCGTTTATTTGTCATTGGGAGCTCCCATCACGAAACACCCCTGCATGTACGCGAAAGCTTCGCCCTCTCCCGCGAAGCCGCACGCATCCTGCAGGAAGAACTCCGCGCTTTGGAAGCGATACGCGAATGCATGGTCCTGACCACCTGCAACCGTCTTGAAATCTATGGCCTCGCTACGGGAACCGGAATTGAAACAACAATCCATCAGCATATCGCGCGGTTCTGCGGCGTGGACCGGGAACTCATCGACCGGTATTTTTTTCGACGAACCAATCTGGACGTACTGCAGCACGCCGTAGAGCTCGCCTCCGGACTGGATTCACAGATGGTTGGCGAAACCGAAATTCTGGCCCAGATGAAAGAGGCCTACTCCGATGCCCGTGCTTCCAACGCCGTCGGAAATGTCCTCAACCGAATCTTTCAAAAAAGTTTTCAAGCCGCCAAAGCGGTACGGTCACGTACGGCAATCTCACAAGGTCAAGTCAGTATCGGCAATGTTGCGGTGGACCTGGCGCGCCGCATTTTCGGCAAGCTCGAAACCAGCCGGATACTCTTGACCGGGAGCGGCGAAGTCGCCGAAAAAACCGCGCAAGCCCTGAAAAGCGCAGGTGTCGCGGACATCATGGTCACCAGCCGGACCTTTGAGAACGCACATCAACTCGCACACAAACTTGGCGGAGCCGCCATAGAATTCGACGACTTCCCGGCACAAGCGCACCGCTTTGATATTATAATAAGCTCCACTTCGGCGCACCACACGATTCTTTCCCGGAGCATGATCCGAAAATCCCGGGAACATCGACCGGAACGCCCCTTTTTCCTCATTGATCTGGCGCTCCCGCGGGATATCGAGCCGTCTGTCGAACAACTGGAGAATGTATACCTGTACAACCTTGACGATCTTTCCACGATCGCGAACGAAAACCTGGAACTTAGACGGGCGGAAATCGAGCATGCACGAACCATTCTCAAGGGCCACGCCTGGAGGTTGTGGCTTCACCTCCGCCGTCACGCCTTGCAACAAGCAGTCACCGGGTGAACGTTTTAATTTGCGAATTCCGCTGCGGGATGTTGGTTTAAGCTGATAAACCTAAAAAGCCTGCGCTCTTTTTTAGCAACAGGCTGACGCCTGAGTCGTTGCCAAAATCCATTCGGTTTGCAAAGTTCGACCCGAATTTGCTTTGCTTTACATCTCCTGCATAATACGCTAGGATCATTCCCGTAAAACCCATGAATCTATCCCGGAGAAAGTTTGCTAAACACGCTTTGCTCGTCTCCACGGGATGCTTGGTGGCCGGAACGTCCCTATTATCGGCTTCGGACAATATCCACGTCGTTCGGAAAGGGGAAACGTTGAGTCATGTGGCGCTGCGCTATGGTACCAGTGTTGCTGCGATTCAACAAGCGAACAACCTTTCCGGGGATCTCATTTTTGTGGGGCAAAAACTGATAATCCCGGTTGCGGGAGACTCGGTCGACCGGCTGGCCGGCGTGCGTCGTCAGACGGCTTCGATATCCGTTCGCACGGGGAATTGGGACACCATAGTGGTCCACCATAGCGCGATTAAATACGGCAATGCGGCTGCATACGACCGCGCCCATCGCCGGCGCGGCATGCAGAACGGATTGGCCTACCATTTCGTTATCGGCAACGGCATCGATTCAGGCAACGGCGAGATCGAAATCGGGCCTCGGTGGCACAAGCAACTTCACGGGGGGCATGTCCGCAATTACAGCGTAAACCTTACCGGTATCGGGATTTGCCTGGTCGGAAATTTTCAGGAGACCCACCCGACCGCCCATCAAATAACCGCGTTCACGCAGTTGATGGATTGGCTCATCAAGGACGTTCTCAAAAAACCGGTCCGCTTTGCCGGGCATAAAGAGATCGAAAAAAACATTTGCCCGGGGAAATATTTCCCGCTCGCCCGGATGCACCAGCGCTATGGCTGATGCGTGCGACCTTCCACGAACCGGGCGTCGACCATCAAGTCAGCGGCAATGCTCTCCAGACGCTCGCGTATCACCTCGTTATCCGTATTTTCCGAGGACCCGGCCGCCCATGCTTCAAACAATACTTCGCCCGATTCCGGGGCGTTGCGCAACGAGGTGTTCAACTCCTCAATATTCGCACCCGCTTCCGCAAGCGCGGCGAAAATATCGCGCACAATGCCAGGGTGGTCGCAGCCTACAATTTGCAGTTCAAAAGGCCTCGACGGGGGCGGAGCGGACTCTTCCAACCCTCCATTGCCGGGAGCAACCATTACGTCCAGGTCGGGTATGCTCCGCAGCGCCGTTTCCAGTTCCTGCTGTTCGACCGCCGGCACGCTGACCTGAAGAATTCCGGCAAAACGATTCGCAAGGCGGGCCATCCGGCAGTGCTCCCAGTTTCCCTGATGTTCGGCAATCACTTCAGCCAGACTTTCCACTAGGCCCGCCTGGTCTTTGCCGCTCACCGTCAGAATTAAAACCGTTTGCATAAGATATAAGCCAACGGAATAAATAACCCAGTGCAAGACAAAACGCCGTAGTCATGGCCGAACCTGTTTCCAATCCCTTCTATTCGATTGTCGTGCCCGCCTACAACGAAGCCGGCGAGCTTCCTGCGACACTGGCATCCATCCGCAAAGCCATGGCCCAACAACCGGTCGCCGGCGAGTGCATCGTAGTGGACAACAATTCCGACGATGCAACAGCGGCGACCGCGCGGGACCACGGGGCCGACCGGGTGGTTTTCGAGCCTGTCAACCAAATCGCCCGGGCCCGCAACGCCGGCGCCACCGCAAGCAAAAGCCCGCTGCTCGTGTTCATCGACGCGGATACCAGGATCTCCGCCCCCCTATTGACTGCAACGCTCGAACGCTTCGAATCGGGCGCCTGCGTCGGGGGAGGCGCGCTTGTGCGCTTTGAAGGCCCGGTTACCCCCGTGGGACAAGCGGGGATCCGCCTCTGGGAATTCATTTCAAAAACCACCCGCACCGCAGCGGGCAGTTATTTCTTTTGCCGGCGCGACGCTTTTTTTGCGGTTGGGGGATTCGATGAAAAACTTTATGCGAGCGAGGAGGTGCGCCTGTCCAGCAAACTCAAAAAACAGGGGGCCGCTTGCGGCCAGACCTTCGATATTATTACGGATCACCCGGTCACCACCTCGGCGCGAAAATTGCGCTGGCATTCAGGGCCCCGTATTCTCGCATACGCTTGCCTCTGCCTCGTTCCCATGGCAGTGCGCTCGCGATACCTGTGCGGATTCTGGTATAAGCGTCCAATGGACGATGAGTAAACCCGCGATCGCTCCGGATAAGCTAAAAAGGAAGGACGCTTCCAAATTTTTTTCAACGTCCGCTTGCGTTGGCGCGAGAACAGGAACCACAAGCGCGCCTTGACACACCATTCTTCCTTGAAGTGCTTTAAAACCCATGAAAACCACTATAACAGGGAAAAACCAAGTCACCTTACCTGCCGAACTTGTCCGTGAACTTGGTTGGAAGCCCGGCACCCGCCTCGACTGGCAAAAATTCGACGACAACTCGCTCGTTGCCCGGTCGCAGCCATCCCGCGGCGAAATTGCCCGACGCGTGATGGGGCGCGCCCGGGCGAAGCCCGGCACGGATCCGGTCACGGACCTTCAAAGCATTCAGGAAGAAAAGGACCCGACATTTTGAACCACTTTCTTGATACGACCGCGCTCGTTGCCCATGCGCTGGCTGAAGCGGGTGGCTCCGAGGCGCAGGCGTTGATCGCCAATGAAGAGCATGAATTTTTCATTTCCCCGCTTTCGCTCTTTGAATTGGCGAGTGTTTTGAAGCAAAACGGAAGCATCGAATACATCCCCATCTACTGGGAGACCTATCGCCAAGTGGCCGAAGTGATCCCCGTGGATGCCGCTCTCGCCGAATCCGCATGGGACCTTCGCGAAAAAATCGGAAAGCGCATACCCATCGCCGATGCCATCATTGCCTCTGCCTCAAAGTTGGTCGAAGCGACCTTGGTGCATCGAGACCCGCACTTGGCTCAAATCCCCAACTCCCTCATCCCGCGGATTCACCTCCCCCACTCAAAAAACTTATGAATAGCTCATCGTGTTTTCGGTGATTTGAAGGTCGTCGTCGAGGGATCGGATGGGCGGAATGCCTGCCTTGGCCAAGGCGTCGTGGTAGTAGCGCACCGCCTCGTGCGGGGTGATTTCGCGGTCCACAATACGGCGGAGCAGTTCGATAAAGAGGAGGGGATGCTCGGAGAGGTTGATCTTGCGCCCGAAGAGCGCCACGCGCGCGCCATGCTTGCTGGCGTCGTGGATCAACTGGAACGCATCCCGCGTGGTTCCGGCGCTGCCGCCGAGTATGCCGACCACCAGATTGCTGTCGTAGCTCACGAGTTCCTCAAGGGGGCCCGGCCCGTTGTAGGGAATCTTCAGGAAGACCGGGCGGCCCGCCTGCGTAACGCCCGCAAGACAGCGAATGATACTGTCGTTCAAGAAACCGCCGACCTTTTGCGGATCGAAGCCCGGGTCGACGTTCGGGTTGAAGACTTCAAGGAAGTAGCGGAATTTCTTTTTCTCCGCCTCAAGACGAAATTCGTGAAAGGCGTCCAGCGCGGCGTAGTCCCAGTCGATGTCATTGGTGAAGGTCACCGAATACAGGCCGAGGTCCGCGCCGGTATGAGGCCGGTTGTGGTGCTCGGTTATCTTGCCGTATTTTATGTGATCGAGCGTCGCGGTGCGAAAATGCCGCGAAGGGACCGTCGCGTATTTGCCGCCGCGGACCGCCCACACGTCCGTGGTGTCGTTGGCCCTCGCCGCCGGCGTGATCGGCGAGTTCCGGAAAAGCCCCTCCCGCATCGCCAGCCGCTCAAGGTTCGAAGCGGACAACAGCACGATGTCCACGATCTGTTGTTTGACGACCTCCCGGACCTGGGCCAGGTAGTCCTCCAGCGTCTTGT
>JBKGYB010000135.1:0-5852 GCA_046546295.1 Opitutales bacterium
ACAGTCTCCGCACTCGCCTGCTGGCGGCGGCCCGGGCGGCGAAGATCCGCAAAAAGCGTGATCTCCGACAGCCGCATTATCGGAATCGAAGGCGAAAAGGTGCGTATCCGCATCCTCAATCGCGATACCAACGAGGAGGAAACACGGCTCATTATTGATCAGTCCCGCTCAGCGCATGGGCGTCAACCTAAGCGCTGAAGGCGCTACATCGCCGTAGCCTCGGGCGACGCGCTCAGCCGTATGCACGTCTTTTTCAGGCGTCGTTCTTGGCAGGTTTCGGATGCTGAAGGGATTTCCCTCGCATAGCGATAGTACGGCGCACGCGTGCTGAAAGCACGTTCGGATCAAAGATCGGGGTTTCAACCCCGATGGAAAAGGAAAAGAAATATGCGTCCTGAAGGGACGCCGGGTGGAACGCCGACAATGAACCTACATCGGATCTTGCCGCTTGAAAGCTTGAAAGCTTGTCGAAAGTCGTGCATGGATTGTTTGCATGAAAACTGCTTACGAACTTGCCATGGAGCGGCTGGACAAAGAAGACCCGGATGCCGCTCGTCCGCTTTCCGAAGAACAGAAGTCCGAGCTCGCCGCAATCGACGAAAAATACCGCGCTCAACGAGCGGAGCGCGAAGTCTTCCTGAGGCAGCAGTTGGATGACGCCCGCGCCAAAGGGGACCAACAGGCGGTTGAACAACTGGAACGCCAGCTGACGGACGAACTGGCCCGATTCGAGGAAGACAAGGAAGCGGAAAAAGACAAGGTGCGCAACCGTACCGGCTGACCGACTCCAAGGACCGGCTGCTTTAGCTGCCGTTCAAGGACCAAGGCGCGCAACCGTACCGGCAGCGCCTACTTGCGCCGCCGGAACTTGGACTGGAATTTTTCGACCCGTCCGGCCGTGTCCACGAATCTTTTCTCTCCAGTGAACGCCGGATGCGAGTCCGCCGTGATATCACAAACCACAACCTGATGCTCGACGCCATCGATTGTTTCGGTCTTGTTGCCGCGCACCGTGGATTGCGTCAGATACCGTTTCCCCGTCGACACATCAACAAATGCGACCGGATTGAGCTTGGGATGAATTTGTTCTTTCACGACAAAGTCCTTTTTTTCGGGCTTCAGCCCTGCCGCGCCTTGAAACGCGGATTTGATTTACAGATCACGTAGACGCGCCCCTTGCGACGGACAACCTGGCAGTCCGGGTGGCGGGTTTTGAGAGTTTTTATGGAAGATACTACTTTCATGGCTCGTATTGAGTAAACGACGGACAAAATGGCGTTTGAGGAGACCTGTCAACGGCAAAGCCCGGAAAACTTAAATTCTTTTTACCGATCCGGCACATCCCCGGTTATCATGGTCGATCACAACGCTCTTCCATTGGCAAAATCCCCTCGCGCCGGCGCCCCGATCCTTCGAAGGAGCTCCCAAAAAAAGCAAAACAGCTTCAGTTTTTTGACGGATCATCCGGCTCGCGCGCCAGAATTTCCATTTCCGGACCGACAGACGCGAGCAGCGCGCGCCAGACGTCCACGCCCTGACGTTGTTCAACCTCGGGCGAGAGGGGCATCACAAGCCATGCCCCCTGCTCGATCTCGGCTTCCAGCTGGCCCTCCGTCCAACCGGCATGGCCGATAAAACCGCGCAACTGAACCGAAGCATCCTCCTGCACAAGGGCCTTTGCCCGTTCGGCATCTATGCCGAAAAACAGGTTGAACCTGCCGATCTCCTCCGCCCACTTCCAAGCCACGAGGATCATTTGATTGTTCGCAACCGGCCCGCCCACATAAAGCGGCACATTCGCCAGATCCGGCTCTTGGAGGTTCGTATCATACTCTCCCAGTGTCTTGCCCATCGGCCGGTTGAGCACCACGCCCAAAGCCCCCTCTTCCGTCGAATGCACAGTGAGGAGGATGACACTGCGGCGAAAATTCGGATCCGCCAATGTGGGATGCGCGACGAGCAGCGACCCGGCATACCCGCCTGTCCCCTGCTCATTCGTATTTTCGCTTTCGTTGCCGCTGTTGTTCTCGTTGTCGGGATTAAAACGCATATTTGCTTTCAGTCACAATTGTTCAATTTCCACACCGCTCTCCGATAGTATCTCTTTCACCATCGCGTCGTTCCGGTAATCGCGGCGATATTTGATACGCCGGATTCCGGCGGCTGCGAGTATTTTCGCGCAATTAATACACGGGAAATGTGTAATATATACGGTCGAATCATCAAGCGAAACACCGCGGCGGGCGGCATCGCTTACCGCATTTTGCTCGGCGTGTACCGTTCCCTGTTCGTGCCCTTCGCGCACGCGCGGCTGATGGGGCGCGCCAGGCAAATACCCATTGTATCCGGCGGCGACGATCCGGTTTTTCCGCCGCCCCCCCGATACGATGACACAGCCGACATGCAAGCGTTCACAGCTGGAACGGGATGCCATCAACAAGGCCGTCGCCATAAAATAGGTGTCCCATGAGGGACGTTCGCGCCAAGCGGTGGTCAACTCTTCCAGCTGATCCAACATGTCGGGCTCATCCACGGCTCCCGCGTTCGCAACTTCCGTGTCCGTTCTCATAATCCCTACCTAATCCGATTCCCCGAATTCCCGCAATCGCGAAATTGCCCAAAGGCACGCCTCAACGGTTAAACAATTGATCGAACATTAATGTTTGTCACGATGGGCTAACATAATTGACTCTCTATTATGGCTACCGTATCACCCCCTGACCATTCGCATGAAGTTTCCATTGACCGACTGAACTCCTTGGGCGGGCGGATGCGTGGCGACTTGGCGACCGGCCCGGTCTTGCGCAAGCTCTACGCGACAGACGCCTCAGAGTATCAGGAACTGCCCCTGGCCGTTGCTTTTCCGGAGACCGAAGCTGATATCGCCACCCTGATTCGCTTTGCGGGACAGAACGGAATCAGCCTCATTCCGCGCGGCGCCGGCACTTCACTGGCCGGGCAGGTCGCGGGCAATGGCATCGTGGTGGATGCCGGCAAGCATCTGAACAAAATACTTTCACTGGACGTGGATAAACGCATCGTCCATGTGCAACCGGGGGTCGTGCGCAACGAGTTGAACCACTACCTGCAGCCTCACGGGCTGTTCTTCGGACCCGAAACATCGACCGCCAATCGGGCCATGCTCGGTGGCATGGTGGGCAACAATTCCTGTGGCTCCAACTCGCTTGTCTACGGCTCCACCCGCGAGCACCTGGTCGCCGCCCGCGGCTTCCTCAGCGATGGCTCCGAGGTCACTTTCGAGGCGGTGAGCGCGGAGGAGTTTTCCGCCAAGTGCGAGGGCGACTCGCTGGAAGCGCGCATCCACCGGAAATGCCGCGAGCTGCTGGGCGATGCCGCCAACCGCGACCTGATCCGGGAACACTTCCCAAAACGCAGCATCCCGCGCCGCAACACGGGCTATGCGCTGGACCTGTTGATGGATGCCGACGTTTTCGACCCGTCCTCCGACAAACCCTTTAATCTCTGCAAACTCATCGCCGGCTCGGAGGGCACCCTGTTTTTCGGCGTCGAGTTCGCGCTCGACTGCGATCCGCTCCCGCCGAAGCACAGCGCGCTGCTTTGCGCCCACTTCGAAAACGTGGATCAGGCCCTGCGCTCAGTCCTGCCGGCCCTTAATCATCGTCCTTCAAGCGTCGAACTACTCGACCGTCACATTCTGGAAGCGACCAAACGCAACCGCGAACAACTGAAAAACCGGTTTTTCGTGGAAGGCGACCCCGGCGCCATTCTCGTGGTCGATATCCGCCGCGACGATCCGGCGGAAGTCGACTCCGTGCTCGCCCAGGTCGCCTCCGATATGCGGGCGGCCGGCCATGGCTACGCCTTCCCCGTGCTCAAGGGAGAGGACGAGTTCAAGGTGTGGGAGCTCCGGCGGGCCGGACAGGGACTCGTCAGCAACGTTCCGGGCGATGCCAAACCGCGCGAGGTCTGCGAAGACACGGCTGTCGACGTCGCCGAACTGGCGGACTACATCGCCGAGTTCGACACGCTCATGCGCGAGAAGCATGGCAAAGAGTGCGTCTATTACGCCCACGCCGGATCGGGTGAGCTACATACCCGACCGCTCTTCAACCTGAAGACCGAGGAAGGCCTCAAGACCTTTCGCAGCGTGGCCGAGGATATCGCCGCCCTGGTCAAAAAATACAACGGCTCCCTCAGCGGCGAACACGGCGACGGCCGCTTGCGCGGCGAATTCATCCCCTTCATGGTCGGCGAGGAATGCTACGGCTTGATGCGGCGGATCAAAGAAACCTTCGACCCGAAAAACGTTTTCAACCCCGCTAAAATCATCGACGCCAAGCCCATGGACGTCGACCTGCGCTACGGTCCCGACAAACCGAATCCGCAATACGAAACCATCTTCGACTTTTCCGAAAGCCAGGGCGTGCTCCGGGCCGCCGAAAACTGCAACGGATCGGGCGACTGCCGCAAGGGGCCGCTCGCCGGAGGCACCATGTGTCCCAGCTACATGGCGACCCGCAACGAAAAGGAGAGCACCCGCGCCCGCGCGAATATTCTGCGGCACGCCCTGACGCATCCCGTTGACGCAAACAATCCCTTCAATAACGACGAAATCAAAGAGGTGCTCGACTTGTGCCTCTCCTGCAAAGGCTGCAAATCCGAGTGCCCCTCCAACGTCGACATGGCCAAGCTCAAGGCCGAGTTTCTCCAGCACTACTACGATGCCAACGGGGTGCCCCTGCGCGCGCGCATGATCGCCAACTTCGCCTTTTCCAGCCGCCTCGCATCAATCGCCCCCTGGGCGTGGAACGCGCTCTTTGGGACCGCCCGGACGCGCCGGTGGCTCAACCGGGCGGTCGGCTTTCACCCCGATAGGACGATCCCGAAACTGCATGGCGCCACGCTGAAAAAGTGGCGGAAGACAAGGCCGCCTGTTACGTCGGGAAAGCACGGCAAGGTCTATCTCTTCTGCGATGAATTCACGAATTTCAACGACGTCCCCATCGGTCGGAAAACGGTGCGCTTGCTCGAACGACTGGGTTACGAAGTCGTTATCCCAAAGCACCTCGAAAGCGCCCGCACCTGGCTTTCCAAAGGGCTCGTCCGCAAAGCTAAAAGAATTGCCAACGAGAACGTACGAAAACTCGCGCCGTTGATTGCGGCAGAGACCCCGCTGATCGGGATCGAGCCCTCCGCCATACTCGGATTTCGCGACGAGTATATCGACCTGGCCGATGGCGAACTCAAAGCCACCGCCCGCGCGCTCGCCGAGCACTGCCTGATGCTGGACGAATTCATTATCCGCGAATTCGATGCCGGACGCATCACCTCGGAGCAGTTCGAAGCCAAGGAGCAGCTGATCAAACTGCACGGGCACTGCTTCCAAAAGGCGCTGGCCTCCGTCGTGCCGACCGTGCGCGCCCTCCGGATCCCGAAGGGCTACAAGGTCCACATGATCCCCAGCGGCTGCTGCGGCATGGCCGGCTCCTTCGGATACGAGAAGGAACACTACGAACTCTCCATGCAGGTCGGCGAGCTCGTGCTCTTCCCGACCGTGCGCGAGCAGCCGGAGGATGTTATCATCGCTGCCCCCGGCACCTCCTGTCGCCACCAGATCCATGACGGGACCGGCCGCCAAGCCCTCCATCCGGCGGAGATCCTATACGCTGCGCTGGCTCCGGATTGAGCGGATAACAGAAAAACCAGCGTAACTCAGACGTGCCGAAAGCTTCCAATATCTCATGCGGATCAATTACGGCTTTCGCGAACAAGGTTGGCCCAGAATGGACAAACAAACCTTTTCCAAGCATTTAAGAAAATGAACCTAAAAAGATTAGTACAACCACTGATGGACACTGATCCCGCTGAGC